>NZ_JAUMUL010000092.1 GCF_030530635.1 Actinomyces sp. | reverse complement strand
ACCACCGCACCGGCTACAAGGCCTACAACCTCGACGCCGTGCTCGACGGCGACCTCGGCCCGGTCGTCGACTCGGCCATCGCCATGGATGAGGCCGAGCGCCTGGCCGCCGCCGGCGAGCAACCGTGACCGCACTCGACCGCTACGCGCTGCGGCGCCTCGTGCGCGAGGCGGGGCAGACACTAGCCCGGGCGGGGGTCTCCTCGCCGGACGTCGACGCCCGGCTACTGGCCGAGCACCTGCTGGGCGGGCCGGTGCTGCTCGCCGACGGCGTCCCGGAGGGCTTTGCCGCCGCATACGCGGCATTGGTGGAGCGCCGGGCCGCCCGCGTGCCGCTGCAGCACATCCTGGGCGTGATGTGGTTCCGGGGGCTGGAGCTCACCTGCCGACCCGGCGTGTTCATCGTCCGCCCCGAGACGGAGGTCGTGGCCGGGGCGGCGGTCGATGCCGCCCGCGCTGTCGCGGCGGAACAGGGACGCGCCCCCGTGGTCGTCGATCTGTGCGCCGGCTCGGGCGCCATCGCCGTTGCGGTCGCCGTGGAGGTTTCCACGGCCCGCGTATGGGCGGTTGAAACAGCCCCCGACGCCGTCGCACTGGCGCGGGAGAACAGCGAGCACCTGGCGCCGGGACGGGTGAGGACCATCCGCGGTGACGCCAGTGACCCGGCCGTGCTCGCAGAACTGGACGGGCGAGTCGATGTGGTCGTGTCCAACCCGCCGTACGTGCCCGCGGGAGCGGTGGAGGATCTGGAGACCGAGCGGCATGACCCGGCCCTGGCCCTCTATGGCGGGGGAGTGGACGGATTGGCGATACCCCGCGCCATCCTGAAACGAGCGGCGGCGCTCCTGCGCCCCGGCGGGGTGCTGGTCATGGAACATGACCCCGGGCAGGGGGCCGCGCTGCGGGCGGCCGCCCTCGGTGCCGGCTTCACCGAGGCGGTCACCGGCCAGGACCTCGCCGGTCGTGACCGCTACCTACGGGCCGTCACCGAGCTAGCCTCACGGGCTTGAGCCCGCCCTTCGGCACGGGTGATACCCGGCCGGTGGCCATCACGCCGCATGTCGTGTGTGCGGACTATGCACCCCACTTGAATAGGCGCGCCCCCAGGGTCGCGCAGACCACCGTCATGACGACTAGTACCACCACGGCTGTTGTGTACTGGGACCATGCCTGTCCGGTCCACTGTCCGCGCAGCAGCTCGGAGAGGTAATAGAAGGGCGAGACCTTCTGGATCCGCTCCAGGCCTGCGGGAACCTCGGCGGTGGGGATGAAGGCCCCGGAGGTCAGGATCGACGTGAGGAACAGGCCGTTGCCGATTCCGTTGGCCGCCTTGGAACCGGGGTAGATCGCGGCCAGCGCGTAGCCCAGGGTCAGGAAGGCGACCAGGCCCAGGAGCACGGCTCCCAGCACGCCGGGCACGCTGCCGCTCATCGTGGCGCCGAAGCTGAGCGAGCCGACCAGCAGCGCCAGGATCACGCCGACCAGGGTGATGACCGTGTTGACGGTCAGGTCCGCGGCCACGTATGTCCACGGGCTCAGGGGCGTGGCGCGCAGGCGGCTCAGGGCGCCGGACTCGCGGGCCTGGAGCTGGCTGATCGGTAGCAGCATGAAGCCGGTCATACCCATGACCATGGCGGCGCAGGACGGCAGGATCGCGTCGACGAAACCCCGGTTGCCGAACTGCGGCATCGGGTCGTTGCCGAAGACCGCCCCTAGGATCACCACCAGCAGGGGTGCGAAGACGATGGAGAAGAACAGGCCGATCGGCTCGCGCAGGGACGAGCGGATGAGCATGACCATCAGGGTCTTGTAGGCGCGCATCTCAATGCTCCTCTCGCATCGAACGGCCGGTGAGGTTCAGGAAGACGTCCTCCAGGGACGGGGCGGTGGTGGACATGGTGCTCACCGCTACGCCGCACCTGTTCAGGTGTTCCAGGACCCGCTGGGCGAAGGCTCCGGTCCCGCGTACGGTCGCGGTGGGCGTGCCGGTGGCGCTGCGCCCCCGTTCGACGCCGTTCACGCCCTCGAGCCCGGACAGGGAGTCCGGCGCTTCCCGAGACAGTTCGAGCTGAAGGGTGGCGGGGCCGCCGTGCGCGGAGATGAGGGCAGGGACTGTATCCAGGGCGATGAGATGGCCGTGGTCGATGATGCCTACCCGGTCGCACAGGGCCTCCGCCTCCTCCATGTAGTGGGTGGTCAGGACCACTGTTGTGCCGCCGTCGCGGATGTCGCGCACGACGTCCCACATGGCCAGGCGAGCCTGCGGGTCCAGGGCCGTGGTCAACTCGTCGAGGAACACGAGTTCGGGCTCGTGGAGCAGGGCCAGGGCGATGAAGACCCGCTGGCGCTGCCCGCCGGACAGCTTGTCCACGTAGGCTCCCGCCTTGGCGGCGATGCCCAGGCGCTCCAGGAGGGGACGCCACGGCTGGGTGCGTGGGTAGAAGGAAGAGAACAGCTCCAGCGCCTCGCCGACCTTGAGTCGTGGTGGCAGGGCGGCCTGCTGCAGCTGGATGCCGGTGCGCAGGGACAGGGCGTGCGCGTCGGCGACGGGATCCAGGCCCAGGACCTCGATGCGGCCCGCCGTCGGCGTGGCCAGACCCTCGATCCGGCTGAGAAGGGTGGTCTTCCCGGCGCCGTTGGGGCCGATGATCCCAAGGATCTCGCCGGTTTGGACCTCCAGGCTGACTGAGTCCAGGGCGGTCAGGTCGCCGAAGCGCTGGGTGACGTCCTCACAGACGACGGCGCTCATGGCTTGGCCTTGGGCGTGTGCTGGGCGGTTGGCGGCTGGGCGTCGTTGGGGGTGGTCGGGGGCTGCGCGGCGCCGCCCAGGGCGGTGGCGATGAACTCCTCGAAGAGTTCATGACGGACGATGGCGATGCCCTGCTCGGCGTCCGCCAGGAGGAGGACGCTGTCCCCGGGCTGGATCCCGCACAGGTCGCGGGCGGCCTTGGGAATGACGATCTGTCCCTTGGGGCCGAGCGTGATGGTGGCGGCGAACTTACCGGGCCGCGGTCCAGGTGGTGTGTTCACGGCCACAGGTTACACGAGTGGGAAAAGTAAGACAAAGAGGAGTAGTGTGAGAAGTTGGGGCGGCTTTCTGCAAGCGGGTGCGGACAGTCCACCGGCCGCAAGCGTGACGCTCGGTCGAGGGGAGTCCTGCCAGGCCCCGTTTCGCGCGACCTGGAAGCGTCGGTTGGAATGCGGGACGATTCTGCGCACCGGCAGTCAGGACCCGCTCCGCGACGGGCGCCCCGGCCGGCAACACCACCTCTCCGGGACTCGCCCGGACCGAACCGCAAGTGCAGAAAAGAGCACCCCTAATGACCACCATCCTCGCCATTGGAGCCACCGGACAGGTAGGACGCGTCGTCGTCGACGAGGCGCTGCAGCGCGGTCTGGAGGTCCGGGCCGTCACCCGGAGTGCCGCCCGCGCCCGCCGCTCCTTGGCCGACGGCGCCGAGGTCGTCGAGGCGGCCGCCACCGATGTGGAGGCACTGCGCCCGCTGCTGCAGGACGTCGACGCCGTCGTCCTCACCCACGGCACCGACAATGACGGCAAGGGCGGGGCGACCTTCTACGACGTGGTCCGCGCCGCGGTCGCAGCCCTGGGGGACGGAGCGACCCACATCAGCCTCATGACCACCATGAACGTCTCCCACTCCGCCCGTGCCGGTGCCAGCGGTTACGAGTTCATCGAGTGGAAGCGTCGCGCCGAGCGGCTCGTGCGCGCATCCGGTCACCCCTACACCATTGTGCGTCCCGGCTGGTTCGACTACCAGGGCCCCGCCGACCGGCAGATCGACCTGCGCCAGGGCGACCTGGTCACCGGGCAGCCCGGAGTCGACCGGCGTCACATCGCCCAGGTCCTCCTGGAGGGCTCCCTCAACCCCTCCGGCACGCGCCGCACCGTGGAGGTATTCAGCAAGGCGGGCGCGCCCGTCACCGACTTCGAGGCCCTATTCGCCGCGACGCGCGCTGACGAGGCCGGCGCACTCGATGGCGTGCTCGACACCAACAACGTGCCGCTGGCCAGCGAGCCGCAGCGCGTGCAGGATGACGTCGCCCGGCTGGGTAAGTGACGGCAGGGTCCGGAATGGCGCATAAGGACATCTGGGACCGCCTGCGCGACGGCGACGACGTAGACCTGTTCGAGCAGGAGTACACAGACATCGTGCGAGTCGAGTTCGCCCGCTGCCGCGACCTCATGTTCGACATCAACCTCACCCGCCCCTCCGACCCGGCACTGCCCGGAATGTGGGGCGACCTACTGGGACTGGACGGGCCACTGGACCCATCCATTCGGCTCATCCACCCCATGCAGATCGACTTCGGCAAGCGAATGCACATCGCCCCGAACGTACTGATCAACCACAGCTTCACGGCCATGTCGATCGGCGGGATCAGCATCGGTGAGGGCACCTTCATCGGGCCCAGCGTCACCGCGGTCACCGACAACCACCGGCTTGACGACGTCACCATCCTCAACTGCCACCCCATCGCCATCGGGCGACGGGTGTGGATCGGTGCGGGTGCCTCGATCATGCCCGGAGTCACCGTGGGTGACGACGCCGTGATCGCCGGCGGAGCCGTGGTCACCAAGGACGTCCCGCCCCGCAGCGTCGTCGCCGGCGTGCCGGCGCGGGTCATCCGCGAGAAGTAGCCAGGCGGTCGGCCCATGCCGATGCGCAACGTCAACTCGAACCACCTTGAGAAAGCGAGAAGGCTAATGCCCACCGAACTCGAGCACAAGGACGCCATCCGCGAGGTCATTGACCGCTTCTCCAACCTGGAGATCGACGTCGCCGAGCAGTCCAAGCTGTTCACCCCGGACGCCCACGTCGAGGTCTACAACGCCGACGGCTCGAAGATGATGGAGTTCGACGGTGCCGACCAGCTGGTCGAGCTCTTCGGAGCCGCCATGACCGGCGTCAAGACCTCCTTCCACATCAACGGCCAGCAGGTCATCACGATCGACGGCGACACCGCCACTGATGTCCACTATGGTCAGGCCCTGCTCGTTCAGGAACAGGACGGCAAGGACGTTCTCCTGTCCCATTCGATCCGCTACATCGACACCCTGGTTCTGCGTGACGGTGTTTGGCGGATCAGCCGCCGTGAGCAGCACTTCGTGATCTCCCAGACGCGCGACTACTGACGTGCGTTGATGCGGTGGTGCTGAGCCCGTCTCCCGATTCAGCGGGGGACGGGCTCAGCCCGCTTTCGCCAAAGGACAACGGTGCCGATGTCCTGAAGTTCAAGACTGCGACCTTAACTGGCTCTTCGTGTTGTTTGTGGGTGTGGTGGTTCGGGCCCGCGGGTGGTCGTGTTCGGCGCGCTATTCGGTGTGCACCGGCCCGACTAGGTGGTCGTGCTCGGGCGCGCGAGGTCGTGCTCGGGCGTCCGGGCAGCGACGTGGTGGGGCATGCGCGGACGTTCTGAGGCTGACGAGGACGTTTCGGCCAACGGGGACGTCCTCGGGGCGGCGTCGCGGGCGTAGAGCGAGTGGGGTCGAGGCCAGGGGCAGATCGTTGGGTACGCCCCTTCGGCGTCTACTACGCCAGTTTGACCTTCGCTGAAGGGTTCAGAACCCTTCAGCAGACACCGAACCGGAGTAGTAGACATCGAACCTGCGTAGCAGACGAGGTCAGCGCAAAGCACGTCGGCGAGCCGACTCCCGGCTCCACCCGCACCCCCAAACGCGAAGAGCCCCTTAACTTGGCGGGTTGTGCGAGGACGCGGGACAACCCCACAAGGACGTTGGGTGAGGCGCAATTATGGCTGACCGCCGTGATTCACTGGGCAGCGAACCTGCCACAGAGAGGAATCTTCATGCATTGCCGTTCAATCGCCCTATACGTCACCGAAACCATGGCCGACTGGGAGTACGCCTACCTGACTGCCCAGATCACCGTGGCGGAGCGCATGCATCCTGGACGGTTCGAGCTGCTGCTGGTGGGAGATGGTCTCGAACCCGCGCGGTCTCAGGGAGGTATGCCGGTCACCCCCACCGTGGACCTCGGTGACCTGTCCTCGCTGCGAGCAGAGGGCGCCCTGGCCGCCCTGGTCATCCCGGGAGGGGACCACTACCACGCGGGACACGAACGGCTGATCGCTACTGTCAGGGAAATGCTCACAGCGCAGGTGCCGGTGGCGGCCATCTGCGGCGCCACCTATCTGCTGGCACGGGCCGGTGTGCTCGACGAGCGTAGGCACACCTCCAACTCTGCGGACTTCCTGGCTGCGAGCGGCTATCGAGGAGCCGACCGCTACGTCGACGCTGCCGTGGTCTCCGACCGCGGCGTGACCACGGCATCGGGCCTCAATGCGGTGCCCTTCACCGCGGAAGTCATGCGTGTCACCGAGCTTTTTCCCGGTGAGGTTGCCGACGCCTGGGAGCGCCTGTACTCCACCGGAGATGCCCGGTACTACGGTGCCTGGGCGCAGGCCGCCGATGCCTGGGCACGGGCCTGACCCAGTTGCCGCCATGATGGGAATGTCCAAGGCTGTCGGCACGGTTACCACGGACAGCAGCCGGGGCAGGGCAGTAAACCGTCTAGGCTTGGACCCACGATGAACGACGCGATCAACGCCCTCTTCGGCGCCCTGCCCATGCCCGGCTCCGGCAGCGACACCCCGCCGCCGGAGACAGTCCTGCCCTCGCTCGCCCCGGCCGGTGCCGCCTGGGACGACGACTCGTGGGCCGACGTCGAGCCTCCCGCCGAGGAGGACCTTGGCTCCTATGACCCCGAGGAAGAGACTTCTGCCCCCTCCGCCGCCGATCAGGCCGCCGCCGCCCCCACCTGGGAGGAGCGCCAGGCCGAGGTTTCGGCTCTCGTCGCCCGCGCCCAGGCCAACGCCGCAGCCGCGCGCGCCCGCAACGGCGTCGACGGCGGTGCCGCCGGCCCGGCGGGTGGCCCCGGCGCCCTGCCCCGTTACGGCATTACCGTCGCCGACCCTGCGGATCTGCTCACCGGCCTCAACCCCGCCCAGGAGCAGGCCGTCACCCACGCGGGCTCGCCGCTGCTGATCATCGCCGGCGCCGGCAGCGGCAAGACCCGGGTGCTGACCCACCGCATCGCCTATCTGCTGGCCACCGGCCGCGCCCGCCCCGGCGAGATCCTCGCCATCACCTTCACCAACAAGGCCGCCGCAGAGATGCGTGAACGCGTGGCCGGCCTGGTGGGTCCGGCGGGGGAGCGCATGTGGGTGTCCACCTTCCACTCCGCCTGCGTGCGCATCCTGCGCCGCGAGCACGAGGCCGCCGGGCTGCGCTCCACCTTCTCCATCTACGACGCCGCCGACTCCACCCGCCTGATCACCCTGATCGTGCGCGAGCTCGGCATCGACCCCAAGCGCTTCACCCCCAAGACCTTCGCCGCTCGCATCTCCGACCTGAAGAACGAGCTGATCACCCCGGCGGAGTTCGCTGAGCGCGCCGTAACCTCCAACCCCTTCGAACGGCACCTGACCGAGGTCTACAGCGCCTACGCGCGCCGACTGGTCGCCGCCAACGCCCTGGACTTCGACGACCTGATCATGCGCACCGTCCAGCTGCTGCAGTCCAAACCGGCGGTGGCGGAGATGTACCGGCGCCGCTTCCGGCACGTGCTCGTCGATGAATACCAGGACACCAACCACGCCCAGTACGTGCTCGTGCGTGAACTGGTGGGCGGGCCCGGCACCTCCGGCGCCGACTCACCCGTCCCACCCGGTGAACTCACGGTGGTGGGCGATTCGGACCAGTCCATCTACGCCTTCCGTGGCGCCACTATCCGCAACATCGAGGAGTTCGAGCAGGATTACCCCAGCGCGCGCACGATCCTGCTGGAGCAGAACTACCGTTCCACCCAGAACATCCTGTCCGCCGCCAATGCGGTGATCGCCCGCAACAGCGGGCGCCGGGAGAAGAACCTGTGGACCGCCTCCGGAGATGGCCCCAAGAACATTGGCTACGTGGCCGACTCCGAGCACGACGAGGCCCGCTGGATCAGCACCGAGATCGACCGGCTGGCCGACGAGTGCGGAGTCAGCCCCCGCGACGTGGCCATCTTCTACCGCACCAACGCCCAGTCCCGGGCGCTGGAGGAGGCCTTCATGCGCTCCGGCCAGCCCTACAAGGTGGTCGGCGGCACCCGCTTCTACGAGCGGCGCGAGATCAAGGACGCCATCGCCTACCTGCGCGCCGT
>NZ_JAUMUL010000091.1 GCF_030530635.1 Actinomyces sp. | reverse complement strand
GGGACTTGAACCCGCGACCTCCGCCGTGACAGGGCGGCGCGCTAACCAACTGCGCCACGAGGCCAATATGTCATCACTTACGTGAATCGTACCCCCAACGGGATTCGAACCCGTGCTACCGCCGTGAAAGGGCGGGGTCCTAGGCCGCTAGACGATGGGGGCCCAGTGCCCTTGGCGTCGTCGCGCCTCGAACCGGGATGTACGGTATTGGCACTGACTCCATCTGCGCAAATCCTTTGGACGTGACTCTGCTCACCAGCGCCGGGCGGCCCGTCACACCCCGCCATTTTTGGGCGGCATCGCCCCCCGGAGCCGGCTCGTGGCAGGCTCGTCCCATGAGCCCGACCCAGCTTTCCGACGCCGAGTTCGAGGCCGCCGTCGCCGATGCACTCGATGCCATCCCGGAGGAGCTGGCCGCCCAGATGGACAACGTCGTGGTGCTGGTCCAGGACGAGCCGGAGCCCGAAGCACTCACCGAGGCGGACTACGACGCCCAGGGCCGCCCCACCCTGCTGGGGCTGTACGACGGCGTACCGCTGACCGAGCGCAACGCCGACTGGTCGCTGGTCCTGCCCGACCGCATCCTCATCTTCCAGGGCCCCCTCCAGCGCTGGTGCGATTCGCGTCAGCAACTGGTAGAGCAGGTGACGGTCACCGTGATACACGAGGTCGCCCACCACTTCGGGATCTCCGACGCGCGTCTGCACGAACTCGGCTGGGACTAGTCATGCCACACGGTTCATGTCACACGGCCGCCGGATCGGGATTCATCAGGTCACGGACAGGGCGCGCCGCAGGGACGTACTTCACCTCCGACGGCCTTACATGTGACACTGCCGTTATGACCGCATCCGTACCGGACGGACCGACCTCACCCGAGGCACGGCATCTGAGCACATCATCCACAGCACCGCGACGCGAGACTCGCATGAGCCGCCGCAGGCCGGACCGGCTGGTGGCCCACGGCCCGGTGGGGGACCCGGTGGTCACCGCCCGCAACCTGTCCAGAGTCTTCGGCGACCCGGAAAGCGCCGTGACCGCCCTGGATTCAGTCGATGCGCACATCGCCCGCGGCCGCTTCACGGCGGTGCTGGGCCCGTCCGGCTCCGGCAAGACCACGCTCATGCGTTGCCTGTGCGGCCTGGACACGCCGACCTCGGGAACAGTGATCCTCGACGGCAACGAGATATCCCTGATGAACCAGCGACAACTGACACAGCTGCGACGCGATCGGGTGGGCCTGATCCTCCGGTCGCACAACCTGATCCCGTCACTGTCCGTGACCGAGAACATCACCCTGACGCAGAACCTGGCGCGCCGCCCGGTCGACCCGGCGCGCCTGCAGCGGATCGCCGACGTCGTCGGCCTGCGGGGTCGACTGGACTACCGTCCCGCCGAGCTGACCCCGGAGCTGGCACAACGGGTCGCCTGCGCTCGCGCCATAATCGGCGATCCCGCGGCCGTATTTGCAGACGAGCCCGCCGGCTCCCTCGGCTCCGCCGGCACCTCTCAGCTGCTGGGCATTCTGCGGGCCGCCGTCGACGAGCTGGAGCAGACCGTCATCGTATTCACCCATGATGCCGATACCGCCGCCCGCGCAGACACGGTCCTGTTCCTGCAAGACGGCAACGTGGTGGCGGAAATGAACCAGCCGGACCGCAACCGCCTCCTGGATGCCCTGCGCGACCTGGGCGATAAGGGCGCCTCCACGGTGGGCGTCGGCTCGGCGGAACGCGAGGTCTCACAGATCGAAGAGGCCTGGTCCCAGCCGATCGGGCAGCAGCGCCGTCGCCCCCGGAGCGATGGTCCGCACGACTGGGACGCCGCCGGTGACCAGCCCGCCCGCCCCGCACGCGGATCACGCGCCTACGATGCCGATCCGCACGACTGGGACGCCGCCGGTGACCAGCCCGCCCGCCCCGGGCGCCGCAGCCGCAACGCCAGCGCCGACATCGCCGACCTCAACAATCCGTGGGGGTACCGGTGATCCGGACGGCCTGGCGCGCTGCGCGCATGCATCCGGGCCCGTCTCTACGCGCAGCGTTGGCCGTCGCCGCAGGCGTGTCCACGCTTGCAGGAGTCCTGGCGATCGACGCCGCCCTTCCCGCCGCAGGCACCGCCTCCGGCGCCGGCCCGGCGCACGACTACGTGCACGGCCTGCTGCTGGGCCTGGCCGCCCTGGTGACACTCGCGGTAATGGTGATCGTCATGAACGCATTTGCGACGAGCCTGCGACGCCGCACCCACGTGCTCGCCCTCTTACGGGCCACGGGCGCCACGGCAACGCCGGTGGTCCTGGTGGTCCTCCTACAGGCGACGGCGATCGGTCTGCTTGGGTGTGCGCTGGGCATGCTCGGCGGCATCGGCGTGCTCCACCTGCTGGATGTCGTCGTCGCCTCCAGCAACACGCCACTGGAGGGCCTGGAGGCCGCGGCAACCGCCCCAACGCCCGCCGCCATCGCCGTAGGCCTGCCCGCCACGCTCATAGGCGCCCTGCCACCGGCAATCGGTGCGGCCCGGACACCTCCCGCGGGAGCAGCATCGAACGAAACCCCGCGTTCGTCGGCGGCACGGGGCGTCGTCGGCGCAGTGGCGGGACCACTCGGGATCGTGGGCATCTGCGTGGCCTGGCGTATGGACGGCCTGGCGCACCGCCTGCCCGTGCTGGGTACATCCGCAGCACTGCTGCTGATCGGCCTGTTGATCGCCCTCCCGGCGGTTCTGCGTCCGCTCGTCCTCCTGCTGGGGCTGCCGGTACGGCCGACGCCGAGTGGGTTTCTGGCCGTGCGACATCTGGCGGCCACGCCCCGCCATGGAGCCGCCCTGGCCGCAGCTCCGCTTCTCGGCGCGGCGGCCACCTGCCTCACCATACCCACGGCCGCCGGCCTGCGGGCGTCCCAAGCGACTACCGCCGCCCAGGAAACCGTATTGGATGCGCTTCCGATATTGCTCGCCGCCGTCTCGTTGCTGGCCGGTTTCTGCACGGCCGGCGCCCTGGCAGCGTCGACCTCACAGCGGTCCGCCGAGACGGCTCTCCTACAGGCGGTCGGACGGAGCCGAGCCCAGGCCGTCGGGCAGTTCCTGTGCGAGGTCCTGCTTGCCGGTGCCGGCGGCGTGATTCTGGGCGGGGCCAGCGGCCTACTCATGTCGGTGGCACTGAATGCCGTACTGCTCGACCACACGCAATTTGGGACCATAGTCCCTGATATGGGGTTGTTGGTGCCGGCATCAGTCGGCTGCGTCGGCGGCGCCCTGGCGGCGCTGGTACCGGCCTTGCGGGCCACGCGACCGTCCGCAGATCCAAATATTGACGCCGAATAATGCCGTCGACCAGACCCGGACAAGCGAGTCGAAAACCCCGATTGTGAGCGTGATCAACCGTTCGACATCTGCCCCACCCTATCCGTTAGCATGCCGTTACTGTCCTGGGAGTGACCGTCCGGGGCTGTCGGCACTGTTCGTCGTCTACCGCGGGTCACCTCTCCACGCCCGCGTCTGTTGAGGAATGCCATGGCGAAAACCACGATCTTCATCTTCCATCCCGACCTGAGTCAGTCCACCGTCAACCTGCGCCTGGCGCAGGCCGCGGAGGGGCTCGACGGCGTCGAGATCCGCGACATGTACGCGCTGTATCCGGATTTCAACTTCGACGTTGAGGCCGAGCAGGACCTGTTGGAGCGCACCGACCGGATCGTGCTCCAGTTCCCGATCCAGTGGTACTCCAGCCCGCCGTTACTGAAGAAGTGGGAGGACGACGTCCTGACCTGGGGCTGGGCCTACGGCACCAATGGGGACGCCCTGCAGGGCAAGGAGTTGTTGCTGGCCGTGTCCGCCGGTGCGGTGGCCGCGCACTACCGGCGTTTCGAGACCCGTCGCTCGGTTGCCGACGTCCTGTTCCGCCGGCGTCGGCGCGACCGGGACGCCGTCTCCTCCGGTTACACCATGAACGACGTGCTGCGCCCCTTCCAGGCCACTAGCGTCATCATCGGAGTCGACTATCTGGAGCCCTTCGTAACACCGGGAACGACGACGATGCACACCGCCGACCTGGAGGCGCGCGCCAAGGCCTACGCGCGTTACGTCATCTCGCGCAAGTTGCGCATACTGGACACCTACCAGTAGCCGGGGCGGGGCCGCCCACCGGCAGCCGTTGCTGGGAGCCCCGCCCCGCGCGCGAAGCCGGACCGTACTGGGGCATTTATGACGAGTACCCGAACCGTGCTGCTCCCCGCGCGCGAAGCCGGACCGCTGCACCCAGGACCGTCGCATTGGGGAATCTATTCCCCGCCGCAACGCGGTTCTTCCCACACCGCCTCGGCAGTGCTACGGGACCTGCGGACCGCTAGCCTCGTGCCACCATGGCTCGCCCCCGTAATCCCCTCACCGCCGCTCGCCGACTTCTGCCGCAGCCGGACGCCCCACTACCCCAGCCGCCTTCCGGGATCACCCCGGGGAGATTGCTGCGTTGGTTGTTGCGGCGCGCCGCAGCGCCGCTGACGGTCGCCACGGTGTCCGCGATCGTCTCCAGCATCATCCAGGCAATCGTGCCCTGGTTCCTCGGCGCCGCCCTGGACGCCGGCATCGAGCACGGGCTGAACGGCCGCGTGTGGGCGATTGCGCTGACCCTGCTGGGGCTGTTCGTGGTCTACGCGGTGGGTGACACCCTGCTGTCCTACTTCCGCATCCACGGGTGGATGCGGATCAACTTCGACATCGCCCGCCTGGTGGGGCGGCAGGTATCCGCCACCGGCGCGGACTTGTCCCGGCAGGTCTCCTCCGGGGAGGTCGCCTCGATCGTCGCCTCGGATGCCCAGTACATCGGCAATTTCGCCCAGCGGCTGCCGGAGCTGATCGGGTCCGCCTGCGCCTTCCTGGTGGTAGCTGTGGTGATGCTCAACACATCGGTGCGGTTGGGGGTAATCGTGCTGGTGGGGATGCCGGTGGTGGCGTGGGCGATCACCCCGGTCATCCGGCCGCTGCAGCGGCGCCAGTCGGTGCAGCGGGAGGCACAGTCTGCGCTTACCACCATCACCACGGACACGGTGGCGGGTCTGAGAATTCTGCGCGGGATCGGCGGGGAGGACGTGTTCGCCCGCCGCTATCAGGAGGCCTCCCAGGAGCTGCGGCGCCGCGGCGTCGCCGTTGCCGGTACGCAATCGGTTTTGATGAGCCTGCAGGTGCTGCTACCGGGACTGTTCGTCGCCGTCGTCGTGTGGGCGGCGGCCCGCATGGCCATCACCGGAGCGATCACCGCCGGCGAGCTGGTCACCTTCTACGGCTACACCGCCTACCTGTCCTGGCCGCTGATGGTCTTCTCCTACTCCGTTCAGGATTACACGCGCGCCCTGGTGGGCGGCCGGCGCCTGGCGCGGCTGCTCGCAGTGGAGCCCGCCGCCGGCACCGTCTCGGAGCGGCTCGTGCTGGACCCGACGCGTGCTGCACCGGTGGAAGGCGAGCTGTTGGACTCCGCCTCCGGCGTGGGGCTGGCGCCCGGGCGCATGACTGCGCTGGTCGCCGCCGATCCGGATGTTTCGGCCGCGCTGGCCACCCGGCTGGGTCGCTTCGACGACGGCGCTCCCGCCGTCACACTCGCCGATCGGCCCCTGACCGGTATGCCGTTGGAGCAGGTGCGCGCCTCGATCGTGGTATCCGGGGCGACGGCACAACTGTTCACGGGCACCCTGCGCGAAGCGCTGGATGTGCGTGGCGGGGCGGCACCAGCGCCAGTAGATGTGGACACCCTGGTGGCCGCCGAACGGAGGCGTGCGGGTGTGGCCGACGTGGACCAGAACGTGCACACGGCGGTTGCCGAGGCGGCCGGTGACGAGCGTCTGCTCGAAGCGCTGGAGGTGGCTGACGCTCATGATGTGCTGTCGTCACTGGATTTGGGGCTGGCGGGCATGATCACCGAACGGGGGCGCTCGCTCTCCGGCGGGCAGCGCCAGCGTGTGGCACTGGCACGGGCGCTGCTGACCCAGGCCCCGGCGCTGGTGCTGATCGAACCGACCAGTGCTTTGGATTCGCATACGGAGGCACGGGTGGCGCGCCGGGTGCGCGCCACCCGCACAGGTGCCACCACGATCGTCACCACCGCCTCCCCGCTGGTGCTGGAGGTCTGCGATGAGGTCATCTTCCTCGACGACGCCGGCCGCGAGCGCCTGCGCGCCCCGCACCGGGAGCTGCTGGCCCGCGCCCGGGCAGGAGACCCGGACGCCGTCGCCTACCGCGCCGTCGTCGCCCGCGCCACCGGAGAGGAACCGCAGTCGGGTGCCACCGAAGCCGCACGGAACACAGTCTCGACTGGGCCCGACGCCGTCGTCCCCAACGAGGAGGTGAACCACTGATGGCTCTGCCCGTAGCCCCTGGCAAGGTCGCCATGCGCAAGACCTTCGGCATCATGGCCTCCTACCGCATGCGCTTCGTGTGGGTCCTGGTGCTGCAGATCACTGCGGTGCTGGCGACTCTGGTGGCTCCGCAATTGCTGGGCCGACTGGTGACTCGCGTGTCCGCGGGTACCGCCACCGCCGATTATGTGGACAAGATCGTCCTGGTGATCGTGCTGGTGACGATTGTGGGGGCGGTGATCAACCGCTTCGCGCAGATGCATGCGCGCACCCTCGGAGAGTCGGTGTTCGCGGATCTGCGCGAGCGCATGATGTCCCGGGTGGTGCACTTGCCGTTGTCGGCGGTCGAGTCGGCGGGCACCGGCGACCTGGTGGGTCGGACCACCAATGACGTGTCCCGCATCGAGTTCCTGGTGCGGGTGGGCGTGCCCCAGATCATGGTGTGCACGGTGACGATCGTGTTCACCATCGCCGCGGCGGCGGTGTCGGATCCGCTGCTCGCGGCCGGCCTGCTGCTGGTGGGACCGCCGGTTTGGGCGATGATGAGCTGGTACCTGCCGATCTCCGTGCCCGCGTACCGGGCGGGGTCGGCCGCCGTCGCACGGCTCAACGGCGTGGTTTCCGAGACGGTCGACCATACGTTCACCGTCGACGCTCTGGGGATCGGTCGCCGCCGGGAAGAGGTCATCGCCGCGTCGGTCGCGGAGGCCTGGAGTCTGGAGAAGTTCACCGCCTGGCTGCGCTTGCGCCTGTATCTGGTGCTGGACGTGGCCTGGCGCGCCCCGGTGGTGGTGATCCTGCTGTGGGGCGGTTTCCTGGCATCCCGCGGCTGGGCGAGCCTGGGCGCGATCACCACGGTCACGCTGTATGCCATGGAGCTGCGGAAGCCAATCGGCCAGCTCATGTACTGGATCGACCAGGTGCAGGTGTCCCAGGCGTCGCTTACGCGCATCCTGGGCGTGGAGGAGGTGCCCGCAGACCGGACTCCTACCGGGGCCGTGCCGAAGGACACGCGTATGTGTCTGCGCGATGTCCGCTTCTCCTACCGTCGGGGCGTGGAGGTGCTTCATGGCATCGACCTGGACCTGGTGCCCGGCGAGCGACTGGCCGTAGTCGGGCCGTCCGGCTCGGGCAAGTCGACTCTGGGTCGCATGCTGGCCGGTATCAACCCGCCTACCTCCGGGTCGGTGACGGTGGGCGGAGTGCCGCTTACAGATCTCACCGAGCCGGAGCTGCGGCAGCACGTGGCGTTAGTGACTCAGGAGCAGCATGTGTTCGCGGGCACTATCGCGGACAATGTGCGTCTGGGCCGCCCGGACGCCGCCGATGAGACCATCACCCGCGCGATCAAGGCCATCGGGGCCGATAAGTGGGTCGACGCTCTTCCCGACGGCATGTATACGGCGGTCGGCTCGGGAAACCTGACGCTAACCCCTGCCCAGGCTCAGGAGGTGGCGCTGGCGCGCCTGGTCCTGCTGGACCCACACACGCTGATCCTGGATGAGGCGACGTCCTTACTGGACCCGCATGCGGCACGCATCTTGGAGCGCACGCTGTCGACAGCGCTGGCCGGGCGCACGGTGATCGAGGTGGCGCACCGGCTGTACACGGCGCAGGACGCGGACCGGGTTGCCGTCATGCTGGACGGGCGGATTGTGGAACTGGGCACGCATGATGAACTGGTCGCTCTCGGCGGGGAGTATGCAAGCCTGTGGGAGGCCTGGAGCCAGGAGTAGCGGCGCGGCCGGCCCGCGCGGCCCGGCCGTGTTAGGACCGCCAACCTCCATTTGGACCGGCGCAGTGTGCAACTGGGCCGGTCCGAACCGACGCAAGGGGTCCGAACCG
>NZ_JAUMUL010000090.1 GCF_030530635.1 Actinomyces sp. | reverse complement strand
CCCGTCAGCCCGACACCGACCTCTCACCCCGACTACGACCCCGCGCAAACCACGCACACCGCAGCTCCGGCCGGAAGCCACCACACCCACAAACCGGAAGAGCCGGATAATCGCTCGGAGCGCTCTATGTCAGCAGAAATATCATTGCTCCGGGTTTGCTGACGCCCCTGCCGAGCCTGTACTTGCGGTTGCGGTGGGCGTCATAGTCGACTGCGGATCGGAATTGGTGTGATTGTGCTGCTTGTTTGCGCGGACGCAGGAGATGAATGCATAAAGGGTGGATATGAGGGCGACGGTAATGCTAAGCCGGGTATAGTAGGTGTCGGATATTATCTCAGGGTTGCCGAGGCTGTCTTCTAGCATCATAAAAGTCGGCCAGTCTGCGAGTAGTTCTCTCATGCTTAAGGTTTCCACTTCGCTGAGTTTTGGTGCGCGTGCGCCATTAGCTGTCATGTGTTGGGTGAGCCTGGACTCGATCAGCAACGGAGTTATGTTAACCTTCTTCAGTGCTGTAGAAATGACAATGAAGGCTAATGGTGCTAGGGCTGCTTTGTAAAGGGCGTTGTGGGTATCTATGAGTTGCGGGAGGCATAGGGGGGCTCCTAATATGAAGCCTATAGTGGCTCCAATTGCCGCTGTATCCAATAGTAATGTTGGTGTCACTGAGCGTAGAGTGCCGAGATTGCCGATCGCCATGGCGATCAGGGGGATGAATGCTCCGGCTATTGAGCCGACCAGTCCGGAGTATGCGGTGAACTGCGCTAGCGCTTGAAAATACTTCTGGATTCTGATGCGGATGAGCGTGGACCCTCCGACACAAAGAGCGGCGGCTATGATAGTGAGTCCCGATGATGCGCTCCAGCAGGATCCGATTAAGACAAAGTTGTGAGAAATGATATGTTGGATGAATATCGTCGAGTCGTCATAGTTGTCCATGAGGGCTGCTGATACCGCGATCACGGATGCGGCGAGGACTGCTCCATACAGCAAAAAGAACATGCGTACGAAGCCGTGCCCGCCGAGGAGGTGGGTAATGCGCATGTGTTCGAGTGTCAGCCCCAGGTGCCACCCGTTCGGTTTTGGTGCGATGGCTTGTGCTAACTTGAGCCACTTCCGTCTGATAGTTCTCCAAGCATTGTCATTGGGTGACTCTGTTTGTTGTCTAATGAGTCGCGATGTCGTTCCCATTGTTATTGCGACAATGCAGACAGCTGTGCTGAGGTGTAGGAATGTGATTGAGTTAGTTCCCGCGGCGGTGACAATGAAAGAGAATCCTGCACAGGCGACCGCGTCGTACAGGCGCTCGCGATTCCGCCACCGTTCTAAAGGTGATCGCAGAGGGCGAGGGGTGGCGACACGATAGAACCGGCGAATCGCGCGGATTAGCACGGCGAGGCCGATCGTGAACGACAGTAGAACAACGATGAGACGTGGCATGGTCAGATCTTTCTTGAGGAGGCGAGTCGGGCCGTGTGGTCAATCGGTACTGCCAACATATTCATGGGGTCCGACACGAACGCCGGCGGCGAGACGTCCACGCGGGCGGGACTTCGGAGCGGGCGGTGAAGAAGCATGAGCCCGCGGCGGCGAGACGTCCACGCGGGCGGGACTTCGGAGGTAGTGCAGTGCTCGTCGTCTCAACCGCGGGCCGGCTCCAACCGGCTTCCCGCAGCCGCATCCGGGCGTCGAGCCGCGGGGAGTGGAACAATCACCACCGTGAACGCGTCAACTGGCACCCCGCCCCCGGCGACGACCTCCCGCGCCGTCATAGACCTCGACGCCATTGCTCATAACGCCCATGTGCTCGCCGCGGTCGGAGGCGTGCCCTGGATGGCGATCGTCAAGGCCGACGCCTACGGCCACGGTCTCGGACCGGTGGCGCTGACCTGTCTGCGTGCCGGCGCAACCTGGCTCGGCGTCGCCCAGCTCGCGGAGGCCCTGCACCTGCGTAAGCTGCTTGACGAGGCCGGCGTGGCCTGTCCAGCCAGTCACCCCGATTCGGTACCCACCGCCGAGCGGCCTCGGCTGCTGTGCTGGCTACTGCCCGTTCTCACGCCCGAGCAGGCCGCCGCTCCCGGCTCCCCACTGCGTGCCGCGCTCACGGCCGGCATCGACCTGTCCGTGTCCACCAGAGCCCAACTCGATGCGATCGTGGCCGCGGCACGTGCCGAGATCGCCGCGGTCTCGGATGCTCCCGACTCCGCTTACCCAGCCGCTGCCTCCGCCGCCCCGGCGCGCATCCACCTCAAGGCCGACACCGGCATGTCCCGCGGCGGTGCCGCCCCCGCCGACCTGCCCGCTTTGGCCGGAGCTGCCAAGGCCGCCGAACAGGACGGCACCATTGCCGTCGTAGGGCTGTGGAGTCACCTGTCCCGCGCAGACGAGCCCGCCTCAGGCTCCACTGAGAAACACTTGTCCGGCTTCCTGGCCGCCGAACGCACCGTGGCCCAGGCTGGTCTGAACCCGCGTGTGCGCCACCTGGCCGCCACCGGCGGCCTGCTCTGGCACCCCGATACCCGATTGGACCTGGTGCGCATCGGCATCGGGTTGTACGGGCTCTCGCCCGACCCGGCGGTGGCCGCCGCCGCGGCCCTGGACCTGCGGCCGGCCATGCGCCTGGAGGCGCCGCTGACCCAGGTCAAGCGCATCCCTGCCGGGCAGGCCGTGTCCTACGGGGGAACCTGGCGCGCCCCCACCGACCGCTGGCTCGGTCTGATACCGCTCGGCTACTCCGACGGCATCCCCCGTGCCGCCTCCAACGGCGGCCCGGCCGCCGTTAACGGCCTTCGCTCCGCCATTGTGGGCCGGGTATGCATGGATCAGGTGGTCATCGACCTGGGCCCGGCCACCACGCCCGAAGGCGCTCCGGTGCCACCTCCCGCCTCACCCGGAGACGTCGCGGTGCTGTGGGGCGCGCCCGACGACGCCGTCACCCCCACCGCCGACGACTGGGCCGAGGTCTGCTCCACCATCAACTACGAGATCGTCACGCGTCTGGGCGAGCGCGTCCCCCGTGTGTGTGTGGGACGCGACGCCGCCGCGGCCCCGCAGTCCCAGGAGTTCCGGGCATGACCGCCGCCGACCGCTTCGCCGCCCCGCCCGCCCCCGTCAGCTTCAACACCGACTCCGCCGACGCCACGCGGGAACTCGGCGCCCGCCTGGCCGACCTGCTGCAAGCCGGAGACCTTGTGGTGCTGACCGGCGGGCTCGGCGCCGGCAAGACCACCCTTACTCAGGGGATCGGTGCGGCCATGGGGGTGCGCGGGCGCATCTCCTCGCCGACCTTCGTCATTGCTCGCGTCCACCCGGCTCCCGGTCTCGGACCCGACCTGATCCATGTGGACGCCTACCGGATCTCCTCCCTGGAGGAGTTGGACGCCCTCGATCTGGACTCCTCCGTCGCCGACTCGGTGACCATCATGGAGTGGGGCGAGGGTAAGGCGGAGGCGCTTTCGCAGGATCGTCTGGAGATTACTGTCGTACGCCCTCACGGTGGACTGGCCGCACCCGAAGGAGGCGGCAGCGGGACCTTCACGGACCTGGAGCAGATCGACGACGGGCGCCGCACCATTACGATTACTGCGGTCGGGACTCGCTGGGTCGGCGTCGATTTCAGTCGGCTGGTCGGCTAGGTTACGTGCCGCAGCAACCGCCCCAATGGCTGGAGCGCGACGCCGGCGAACACTCATCTAGGCTTGTGCCCGTGCGCATCCTCTCCATCGACTCCTCGCTGGGAACGCAGCTGCTGGTCGCCGACGCCGACCTCGGTCCCGGTGCAGCGGACCCCATCGACCTGCATGTCCTGACCGCGGCCCAGCAGGATAGTCCCCGCAGACATGCCGAATCGCTGGGACCCATGCTGGCCGACGCGCTGGCCCATCCGGCGGTGGCGGCCGCCCCGCTCGACGCCGTCGTCGCCGCCACCGGCCCCGCCCCCTTCACCGGTCTACGTGCCGGACTGGTCACGGCCCGCGCCCTCGGTCGCGTGCGCAACCTCCCCGTGTACGGCGTCCCCAGTCTCGATGCCGTGGCCCGCGCCGCGCTGGACCGGCTCGCCGAGCGTGACGGCGGGCTTGGGGCGCCGGCCACGGTCCGGGTCGTCACTGATGCGCGCCGCAAGGAGGTCTATACCGCCTGTTACCGGACCCGGGGTGCCGACGACGTCGAGCGCCTGGGCGAGTACGAGGTCCTGGCCCCCGCCGTCCTACGCGGGCGTGAGGACAGCGGCGAGCTGCGGCCTGCGGACGTGGTGGCCGGCTCCGGCGCCGTCCTGTACCCGGAGTTGACCGCTGGCCGCGAGGTTCTGGCGCCCGTCTCCGGCGACGCGGCCGCCCAGGTGCGCATCGCCCTGGCCCGTCTGCGCGTGCTTTCCGGTACGGGGGAGGAGGCGCTGCGGGCGGCCGGGTTGGGCACGCAGCCCCTCTACCTGCGTCGTCCCGACGTGCAGCCGGCCGCCGGGCGGGGCCGGTGAGCGTGTCCCAGCCCACCCCGGCCGCCGTCCCACCAGCGGCGCGGCTGCGTCCCATGATGCCGGCCGACCTGGAAGTGATCTCCGGCCTGGAGCCAGAGCTGTTCGGCGCGGAGGCCTGGAGCCCGGCCATGCTGGCCGCCGAACTGGACCGCACTATCGGCCCGAGCGCCGACCGCATCTACCTGGTTGCCGAGCTTCCCGCCGCTGAAGGCGTGCACCAAGGGGGGTGGGATGGTGCACCGGCCGAGTCGGTCACGGGCGGGGTGGGCCCCATTGTCGGCTATGCCGGGCTGTGGTACGGAGACGGTCGTGGCGACGCCGACCTGCTCACCATCGCCACTGTCCCGGCCGCCCGGCGCAGGGGTGTGGCCACCGCCCTGCTGACCGCCCTGGTGCGGGCGGCGGTCGACGCCGGCTGCCGCGCCGTTCTGCTGGAGGCGCGCGCCTCCAACGCGCCTGCTCAGCGCCTGTACGCCACCCACGGCTTCGCTCCGATCGGACGTCGGCGCCGCTACTACCGGGCGCCGGTCGAGGACGCGGTCGTGATGCGCCGCCGCCTGGTAAGCGGGTGACTGGCGCCTGTGGGAGTGGGAGGCGGCGTTGCGAGGCACACCGGTGGCCTCCCGAGAGCGTTGAAGGCCTCCGACATTTGTCTGACAATGATGTGACGAAATGGTGGCGCCTGCGGGCGGTGGCGGGCCGGATATGACGGCTCGGCCGCGTCGGTCAGCATGCTGACTATCCGCGCTTTTCCGCGCCATTGCAAGGTTGTGCAGGTCTTCATGGAAGGTGGGGGCCGCGCTTGGGACCATCGGCTGGTGACGGTTCGTAAACTGCACTTGTGGTGAAAACGTCTGCTCCTCCCAAGAAGAAGACCGCCTATACGACGACGGTCTTCATGAAGCGTCTGATGGCCTGGTCGGGCATCATCTTCATCCTGTTCGTCGTGTTCCACGCCTACGGGAACACTCACTACTTCGAGGGCGAGATCGCCTACGACCACTACGCGGTCTGGTTGCGCACCCTGCTCGCGCCACTCCTGCCCTACAGCGGCTTCCTGTGGATCCTGCGGATCGTGCTCGTGGCGCTGCTGCTGGCCCACGCGGGCAGCGCCTTCCACCTGTGGTACCGCAACCGCAAGGCCCGCGGGAATGACAAGTACGAGGTGAAGAAGCCCGGTGCCGACTACTTCGCCTCCCGCTACGCCATGCGCACCATGCGCTGGGGTGGGGTCATCCTGCTGCTGTTCATCATCTGGCACATCCTGCAGTTCACCACCCTTACGCTGACCCCCGGCGGCGAGTACGTCCACGGACGCGCCTACGCCAACATGTACTACGGCTTCCAGCTGTGGTGGGTCTACCTGATCTACCTGGTGGCCCTGGCGGCCCTGTGCCTGCACGTGTGGCACGGCGTCTGGTCCGCCCTGCAGACCCTCGGCGCCACCCGCGGCGATACCGTGCCACTCATCCGTCTGATCGCCTTCGTCGCGGCCTTCGGCCTGTTCGTGGTGTTCATGGCCCCGCCGACGGCGATCCTGTTCGGCTGGGTCGACGCCCCGATGGCCGCGGCCGACTATTACCCCCAGTTCTGCGACGCGATCGGCTCGGCCTCCGAGCAGTTCGCCCACTGCGCCGCCCACTGATCGAGAGCGAGTGAATGATGACTGAACTCATCGACGGCCTTTACCTCGAGGGCGAGAAGATCGCCGACACCAAGGCGCCGCACGACGTCCCCATCGCCCAGCGCTGGGAGCAGCGCAAGTTCAACGCGAACCTGGTCAACCCCGCCAACCGGCGCAAGCTCGACGTGATCGTGGTCGGCTCCGGCCTGGCGGGCGGCGCCGCCGCCGCCTCTCTGGGGGAGCAGGGCTACAACGTCAAGTGCTTCTTCTACCAGGACTCCGCCCGGAGGGCCCACTCCATCGCCGCCCAGGGCGGCATCAACGCCGCGAAGAACTATCGCAACGACGGCGACTCCGTCTACCGGCTCTTCTACGACACCGTCAAAGGCGGTGACTACCGCGCCCGGGAGGACAACGTCTACCGGTTGGCTGAGGTCAGCGCCGCCATCATCGACCAGTGCGTCGCCCAGGGCGTGCCCTTCGCCCGTGAGTACGGCGGCCTGCTGGACAACCGGTCCTTCGGAGGTGTGCAGGTCTCCCGCACCTTCTACGCCCGCGGCCAGACCGGCCAGCAGCTGCTGATCGGCGCCTACCAGGCCCTGGAGCGGCAGGTCCACGCCGGCACCGTCAAGGAGTACCGCCGCCACGAGATGGTCGAGTTGATCGTGGTCGATGGGCGAGCCCGCGGCATCATTACCCGTGACATGGTCACCGGTGAGATCGCCACCCACCTGGCCGACGCCGTCGTGCTGTGCACGGGCGGCTACGGCAACGTGTTCTTCCTGTCCACCAATGCGATGGGCTGCAACGCCACCGCCATTTGGCGGGCGTACCGCAAGGGCGCCTACTTCGCCAACCCCTGCTACACGCAGATCCACCCGACCTGCATCCCGCAGTCCGGCGACTTCCAGTCCAAACTGACCCTGAT
This sequence comes from Actinomyces sp., assembly GCF_030530635.1. GTDB lineage: Bacteria > Actinomycetota > Actinomycetes > Actinomycetales > Actinomycetaceae > Actinomyces. The sequence continues at coordinate 1,789 of NZ_JAUMUL010000090.1, read as the reverse complement.
GAGTGAGTCGCTGCGCAACGACGGCCGCATCTGGGTGCCTAAGCGGGCCGAGGACTGCGACAAGGACCCGCGCGAAATCCCCGAGGAGGACCGCGACTACTACCTGGAGCGGATCTACCCCGCCTTCGGAAACCTGGTCCCGCGCGACATCGCCTCCCGGCAGGCGAAGAACATGTGTGACGAGGGCCGCGGCGTCGGCCCTGCCATCAAGGAGCGTGACGCGCAGGGCAACGAGCGCATGATGCGTCGTGGCGTCTACCTGGACTTCTCCGAGGCCATCGGGCGGCTCGGCCGGGACGCGGTCTCCGCCCGCTACGGGAACCTGTTCGAGATGTACCAGCGCATCACGGGCGACGACCCCTACGAGGTCCCCATGCGCATCTACCCGGCCGTGCACTACACCATGGGCGGGCTGTGGGTCGACTACGACCTGGAGTCGAACATCCCGGGCCTGTATGTGGCCGGCGAGGCCAACTTCTCCGACCACGGTGCCAACCGCCTGGGTGCCTCCGCCCTCATGCAGGGCCTGGCCGACGGCTACTTCGTGCTGCCGGACACCCTCAACGACTACCTGGCGGACATGCTCCGCGAGGGCAAGGCCGACCCGGACGCACCGGAGGTCGCGGAGGCCCGCAGGGACGTCGAGGACCGCATCGAACGGCTCATGGCGTTGCGCGGCACCCGCTCCGTGGACGACTTCCACATGGCGCTGGGTCGCATCATGTGGGAGTACTGCGGCATGGAACGCCGCGATGAGGGGTTGCGGGATGCCATCGGCCAGATCCGCGCTCTCAAGGAGGAGTTCTGGCGGGACGCCCGCATCACCGGCGAGGCCATGGAACTCAACCAGGCACTGGAGAAGGCGGGCCGCCTGCTCGACTTCTTCGAACTGGCTGAACTGATGTGCATCGACGCTCTTCACCGCCGCGAGTCCTGCGGCGGCCACTTCCGTGCCGAGTCCCAGACCCCTGAGGGTGAGGCGCTGCGCCATGACGACGAGTTCCTTTACGTGGCGGCCTGGGAGTGGGGCGGCGAGAACCAACCCCCGATCCTCCACAAGGAGGACCTCATCTACAAGGACATCGAGCTCAAGCAGCGGAGTTACAAGTGAACATCAAGCTGAAGATCTGGCGCCAGAAGAACCAGAACTCGGAGGGCCACTTCGAGGAGTACTCGATGACCGGCATTGAGGAGCACATGAGCTTCCTCGAGGTCCTCGACCTGCTCAACGAGCAACTCTTCCAGGCCGGCGAGGAGCCCGTTGCCTTCGACTCGGACTGTCGCGAGGGCATCTGCGGACAGTGCGGCGTGGTCATCAACGGGCAGGCCCACGGTCCGATCCGCTCCACCACCTGCCAACTGCACATGCGCCACCTGGCGGAGGATCCCTCCTTCAAGGACGGCTCCACCATCACCATTGAACCGTGGCGCTCCACCGGCTTCCCGGTGCTAAAGGACCTGATCGTGGACCGCTCCGCCCTGGACCGCATCGTCCAGGCCGGCGGCTACATCTCCGTCAACACGGGTGCCGCCCCGGAGGCGCACTCCGTACCCGTGCAGAAGGACAAGGCCGACGCCGCCTTCGAGGCCGCTGCCTGCATTGGCTGTGGCGCCTGCGTGGCTGCCTGCCCGAACGCCTCCGCCATGCTGTTCACCGGCGCGAAGATTTCCCACCTGGGCCTGTTGCCACAGGGGCAGCCCGAGCGCCTGGCCCGCGTGGTCAACATGCTGAACCAGCACGACGCCGAGGGCTTCGGCGGCTGCACCAACATCGGTGAGTGCGCGGCCG
>NZ_JAUMUL010000013.1 GCF_030530635.1 Actinomyces sp. | reverse complement strand
GGCTCACGAGGACGTGTTCGACCAGCACAGGTCGTGCTCGGGCGTACAAGGACGTTTTCGAGCCGGTAGGGACGCTCTCGCCGTCGGTAGGGTGGTCGTCGAGGACGCGGGTTAAACCTCCACGACGTGGGCTCACCGCCGAGGACGCCCTCCCGGGCGGCGTCCTTGAGGGCAACCCGCGTCGTCAACGGCGAACCGGCGTCCTCGGACGACCCCCACCAACCCACCCAGACCGGCTCTTGGTGCTGGTGGCTGTGGTGGCTGGTGTGTCTTGACGTTTGTGGGTGTGCTGGCCGGCACATTGCGAGATGAGGGACGCGATGAGCCGTGCCGTGGCGAGCCTGCCGGTTCAACCGTGCCGGACTTGGCTGCCGGCGGCCCCGGCGCCCGGAAGCGGGTCCATCTGCAGCGCCGCTTCGCCGTCTGCTACGCCACTTCGGAGTTTACAACGCCAGTTAACCCTCTGCTGAAGGCCCCCGAGGCATACAGCAGAGCGTTAAGTAGCGTTGTTAACGCCCAACCGGCACACCAGACACCCCACCCCATGTCATGTCTCAGAACATCGGCGACCGCTCTACCGCAGCCCACCACAACCACCACACCCCCAAACCCGAAGAGCCGACTATCCGGCCTGCGGCCGATGCGGTGCACGCCAGGTTCTCCCAGGACACTCCTCCGAACCGAGGACAGTGTTACTCGTCTCAGTATGTCGTTGTAGTGCCGGGGACCGGTCCCCCGTGGGGGACAGTTACGGCGTTGGAGGAGCGGACCGGGACCGCGGCAGGCTCCCATAAGTGCATGAGCACAGCACTGAACGAAGCCATACCGATCACCGGACCGACGCAGGACGCTCCTCTGGTTGTTACCACCACCGGACTGACGAAGACCTACAACGGCACTGCCGCAGTGGACCATGTGGACCTGCGCGTACCGCGCGGCGGCGTCTACGGCTTCCTGGGGCCGAACGGCGCCGGGAAATCCACCACCATGAAGCTGCTGTTGGGGCTGACCCGGTCCAGCTCCGGAAGTATGCAGGTACTCGGGCACCCGGTGAGCGTGAAGTCTCCACTGTCCCCGGGCTCCATCGGCTCCCTCATCGAAGGCCCCTCCTTCTATCCGCGGCTCACCGGCCCCGAGAACCTCACCATGGTGGCCGACTACCTCGGCCTGCCCCGCGGCCGCGTCCAGCACGCGCTGGCCACGGTCTCGCTCACCGGCCAGGACAAGAAACTCGTCAAGGACTATTCCTTGGGCATGAAGCAACGCCTCGGCTTGGCCATGGCCCTGCTGGCGCAGCCGCCGCTCATGCTTTTGGATGAGCCCACTAATGGACTGGACCCGGCGGGCGTCGCCGAGATCCGCAATCTGATCGTGGACCTGGCCCGGCAGGAGGGCACAACTATCATCGTCTCCTCCCACATCCTGTCCGAGATCGAACAGATGGCAGACACGGTTGGCGTCATCTGCGCCGGCAGGCTGCGCTATCAGGGGCCGCTGTCCGGCCTGCAGGATGCCGGAGTCATCGACTTCACGGTCTCTGACCCGTCGGCTGCCGCGGGTCTGTTCGACCAGCATCGCATCCGGTATGAGATTAATGGCCGGACGGTGCGCACGCCGATGCTCCCCGAGGAGGCGGTGGGCAACCTGGTGACCCGCATTGTGCGCGACGGCGGCACCGTATATCGCGTACAGACGGTGCGCAAGACATTGGAGCAGGCTTTTCTGGAGTTGACCGATCCGCTCGGTTCACCGTCCATCACCGCTCCCACCGCCCCTACAACTACCACCGTTCGAGGAGTCCGCCGATGAGCGCGATTGTCATGGAACTGCGCAAGCTCAGGCGGCGTCATTTCTGGCTCATGGCGACTGCGCTGGGAGCCATGGTCGTGATTTGGTCCGCAGGTTTGCTCGTCACACGCGCCAACGGCGCGGAGCCGATGCGGCTGCTGAGCCTGAGCCTGACCGATTCGGTCAATATGACCGCCATGCTGATGCCATTCAGCGCGGCCCTACTGGCGTCCCGCCTGGCCACGATCGACACCGAGGAGCGCATGGGCCAGTGGCTCACCGCAATCGGACAGGCCGAACGCTCCCGTTTCCGTGGGAAGCTGCTCTTGGGCTCCTTCGCCGTCGTCGTCGGCCAGTTGGCGATGCTCGGGATCACCGTCCTGACCGGCCCGGGCATGGGACTGCGTACGGCCCCTGAAGACCGGGGCATGATCTGGTCTATCGCCGTCATCATGATCGCGGCCTCCGTCGCGGCCATGGCGGCACAACTGGTGCTGGCAATCTGTGTGCCCAAGCAGGCGGTGGGCCTGGGGGCCGGAGCGCTGGCGTCACTGTTTTGCTCCGCGCTGCCATTCATGCACCTGGGCGCGGTGGATTGGTTGTTTCCGTGGGGCATCGCGGGCGCGGCCAGGCCCGTGCTGCAGCCCTCCCAACAAGCCGGGGAGGTAATCCTGGTCGGCAGCCCCTGGATCAATGCCCTGTGGGCGGCACTCTCCGCCGTTCTTTGGACCGCACTGGCCGGATTCGTCATCAACTACCGGGAGAATCACCGATGAGTACAGCATTTTCCTCTACCTTGCAGACACCCCAATCGTCCCTGCCCCACCCGCCGGCACCTGCCGCAGGGCCGCTCGGCTCCACCACCGCGGCGTCTTCGATATGGGCGGCCTGGAAGTGGGAGAACCGCAAGTCCGCGACCCGGTGGTACTGGCTGGTCCTAGCGCTGATATGCGGCGTCGGCATGTTCAACGGAGCGAGCAACTACCTTGACTTCCGTGCGGATTTCGACGCTCAGGGCACGACCTGGCTGGCGGTCTGGGGCCAGGCCACCTTGCTGACGACCATGCTTGCCTTTCCCCTGCTGGTCGGCTCCTTCATCGCTCAGGTCTGCGTCGGCGAACACGGCGGACGCAACTGGCAGCGCATGCGCGCCAACCACCTGCAGGAAACCATGCTGCGAGGCAAACTCATGCACATGGCGCAAATCGCCTTGTTGACCACCGCGGTGCTACTGGGCGAGTTCCTCCTCACCGGACTGATTCTCGGATTCGGCCTGGCGGGCATCGGCCCCTTCCTGCTGCGGGGGATCCCCATCGCGCTGGCCATTTTCGCCACCGAGCTGTTCGTCACCTGGCTCGGCGTCTACCTGACATCCTTCGCCTCCATCATGACCCTGGTGCTGCTGGGAACCGTTATGGGCACCTTCCTCGTGTTGGTGATCCCGCCGCTCGTCCCCTATTTCCCGCTGTCTGTCATAACGGCCGCATGCAGCCCGAGGGATCTTTATGGTGTTACGTCCATCGGCTCCATCCTGACCACAACCGCAATTGGCGCCGTCTGGGCAGGCGTGTGGATGGTGGCGCTGCGCCGAGCCATTGCTAGGGTCGCCTGATGGACGCCGCATCACCGGCGACATCAAGAGTGCCGCGAACCCTTATCGATCGGTTTGCTGCCTGGTGGCGCAATAGCACATTTGGGTTATGGGCCGGCGTCATCGGTATGGGTCTGTTCGAATTGATTGTCCTGGCCCATATGCTGGCCGCAGGATCGTTGCCCGGGGCACGTATGTGGGCAGCACTCAGCGGGCTGGTCGTCCTCGCCCTGCTCGCGCGGAGGCGTTGGCCTCTCGCAGTGTTGATTCTGGCTACCGTCGCCTCTGCCGCCGCGGAGATGTGGGGGCCGGGAGCGATTCTCAATCTGCCCCCGCTGGTCGCCCTGTACTCCCTGTTCGTGAGTGCCGAATCGATCCAACGCCTGATCGGCGCGTTGGTGCTGCTCGCCGGCTGGGTACTGCCTCTGGTGCCCAGGGGGCTGTCATATCCGCTGACCACTCGGCTCACACCGTATATCTTCTTCTCCGTGGCCGTGATCGCGGCGGCGACGATCTCGCGGGCGCGGCGTGAGGCGCTGGAACACGGCGATGCGCAGCTCACGGCGCAGGCCGCCGAGCACCGCCTGACGGCGCAGCGTGATGTCGCCCGCCGTCAGGCACAAGTGGCCGGGGAGCTACACGACTCGGTGGGCCACGATCTGACCGCCATCATCGCCCTGTCGGAGGGGCTGGCGGGGACCACTGGCAGGGATGACGTCGACGAGGCCATTGCACTCATCAATACCCTCGCCCGTGATGGGCTCGCCGATACGCGGCATGCCGTCGATGCCCTCCGACCGGAGCCTCCAGGCGCAGCTCCCGGCACCGTCACCGGCCTCGGGTCTCAGCCCGGTTCCGCCTCGGCCAACATCGGTGGAGCCCCTCGCGGCTGGGAAGAGTTGTCGGGCCTGTTGGACACGACTCGGCGCACCGGCATCGCCGTCGCCCTGACCGAAACCGGTCACCGCCCTGCAAACGGCGAGCTCGGAACGCTGGTCTACACGGTGGTGCGTGAGGCCCTGACCAACGTCATGCGGCACGCCGTTGGAGTCACGCGCATTGTGATCTCCCTGGATCACGCCGACCCACACACCCGAATCACCGTATCCGATGATGGCCAACTCACCCAGAGCGCCGACACCGAGGCGCCATTGGTTGATCTCCAGGATGCCGGCCACGGAATTGCGCATCTGGCGGAGGTGTTGGGGGAGGTAGGCGGTACCCTGAGCGCCGGCCCCGCCCCGGGAGGTTGGCGTCTGCAGGCCCTCATTCCGCATCCGGAGGCCGCATGAGTCCTTCAACCGACCCACTTATCGGCGATACCACCAGGGTCGTCACCGTGATGGTGGTAGATGACCAGCGCGCTGCCCGCATGGGCCTATCCCTCATCATCAACCGGGCAGACGACCTAGAGGTAATCGCCCAGGCCACCCATGGCCAAGACGCACTCGATCAGCTCGCGAATCTGAGCGCGACACACCACCCCCTGCCCGACGTGGCACTGATGGACATCCGCATGCCAGTCTTAAACGGTGTAGACGCCATCGCACGCATCGCACAACTCCACCCCTCGGTCAAAACATTGGCGCTGACCACCTATGACCAGGACGACTACGCCTTCGGCGCTCTGTCAGCGGGAGCTTCCGGATTCCTACTCAAGGACACTCGCACCGCGCAGCTGCATCAGGCGATCCGGGCGGTTGCCTCCGGGGACGCGATACTCACTCCACGCATCACCCGTGAACTGCTCAAACGTCACTCCTTCCGCCCTGTCACCTCGCCGCAGCAGCGCTCGGCTCGAGAGCGGCTGGAGCGGTTGAGCCCACGGGAGCGTGAGGTCGCCGAACTGGTGGCTCAGGGGTTGACCAATTCGGAGATCGCCCAGCGCCTGGTAATCGCCACCGACTCGGTGAAGAAGAACGTCACCCGCATCCTGTCCAAGCTGGGCCTGCGCGACCGGGTGCAACTCGTCATCCTCATGCGTGACATTGACTCCCGGTGAGAAGCCGTGCGGCAAAATGTGTCCATCGGTGACCACTTTCAGGAACAAGCCCCTTGGCGAGCTGCAGCCGAACGGCTCCAGAACAGGGAAATATCAAGTTGGCTCGGAGGCCGGGCAGCCGCAGCAACGGCAAACTGGTCACCGATGGACATTTTTCCCGCGGAAGGCACGCCCAGGCGCGGCACCGGCAGGCAGCGAGCTAGAGACTCGGTGCGCGCCGGCTCTCCAGAGCCGTTCCCAGACGGCCGGGATCGCCTCAGCCACCTCCAGCGCAGCAATGGGATGACCTGGTGATGTATACGGCGGGCCGGCCTCAGCAGTGGCCGCACACGCAACGGATGCGGCTCCCTCCACTCCGGCCGCCTGCGCCGCAGCGAGCGCGTGCAGCCGCACGCCCAGGGCCGCACGGCGGGCGGAGGTTTCCGCCGCAACATCCGTCGCCTCGCCCCGGCCGGCCCTGCCGTTGTCGGCATCGGCCCGGGAGGCCGCCAGCAGCGCACCGATGATTCCGGCCAACACGTCGCCGCTGCCGGCAGTGGCCAGCCAGCCCGGACCGGAGTCGACCGATAGCAGCGTCCCACCCGGGGAGGCGATCAACGTCGGCGTGGTCTTCAGGAGCACAGTCGCCCCGGTCAGCTCGACCAGGCGCCTCACTGCGGCGGCCGGGGCAGCCTCGACCTCTTCCCGCGAAGCCCGCTCCCCCAACCCACTTAGCAGGGCGGAGGCCTCCCCGGCGTGTGGGGTGAGCACCTGCCGCTGCGAGCAGCGTCCACCGCAGGCGAGTCTGGCGGCGAGGAGGGGCAACGCCCCGGCGTCAATCACCGCATCGACCGACTCACCGGCCTCGCCCAGTACCCGCCCCAGGGCCGCGTCGAGTTCGGCGGCGCGCGGGGCATCGGTGGGGTCGGTGCCGGGGCCGATCACCAGCGCCTGACAACGCCCGTCGGCAGGCACGACCTCGGGGCGGCGGGTGAGCACCAGATCGACCGCCCGCGCCGGTGCCGCCAGCCGCACCATGCCGGCGCCCGTGTGCACCGCCGCCGAAGCGGCCAGCACCGCGGCTCCCGGGTAGGTTCGGCTGCCGGCCCACAGGCCGACCACGCCCCGGGTGTATTTGTGGTCGCGGTCCCCGGGCACGCGCAGCAGGCGCCCCAGTTCCGCATCCGCAGGCCGGGCCGTCAGCGGCATCGTCTCCGGCACGGGCAGCCCCAGGTCGACCACCTCCACGCGCCCGCACCGGGGCGCCGCAGGCGGCAGCAGGTGGGCGGCCTTGAAGCAGGTGAAGGTGACGGTGCGGTCGGCGTCCAGCACGGGACCGGGCAGAGTGCCGTCATCCACGCCGACACCGGAGGGCAGGTCGACGGCCAGCACCCGAAAGGGCCGCTCCCCCGGTTCCCCGGCGGCGCGCAGCGGAGCGATGAGCCGGGAGGCGGCGGGGCGCAGCGGCCCGGTGGCGCCAATGCCGGTGAGGCCGTCGATCACCAGGTCGGCTCCTGAATCCGCCTCGGCGGCGGCCCGGGCAGCGGCCAGTGGGTCGGCGGCGAGGCGCACACCGGCGGTGCGAGCAGCCGTCAGAGCCGTAGCATGCAGCCGGGCAGCGTCGGTCGCGGGGGCGGCAATGACTGCGCAGCCGCGGCGCGCCAGCAGGGCTCCGGCCAGCAGGGCGTCGCCGCCGTTGTGGCCGGCGCCCACGAGCAACAGCACGCGTGCGCCGGCCAGGGCTCCGCGCGCGCCACGGAGCTCCGCCACGGCGGCCTGGGCCACGGCGTGAGCGGCGGCATGCATGTAGCGGTCGGTGCCCGCGGTCAACGGCGCCTCGGCGTCGGCGACGGCGCGGGCAGGGTAGGCGGTGGCGGACGCCGGGATGGGCCCCCAGACGCACCGACCATCGGCGCTGCCGTTGTCTTCGGATGGACAGGGCGCAGGAACGGGCGGGGGATTCGTTGTGCTCACAATCCCATCATCGCTGCGCTGCGCCGTCTGCTCCACCGGCTACTCCACGGTGACGGACTTGGCCAGGTTGCGTGGCTGGTCCACATCCAGTCCCTTGGCCTTGGCCAGGGCGGCCGCGAAGATCTGCAGCGGCACCACAGTCAGCAGCGGCCACATCAGGGTCGGGGCAGCCGGGATGCGGATGACCGTGTCGGCGAAGGGGGTGACCGCCTCATCCCCCTCCTCGGCGATCACAATGGTGCGGGCGCCGCGGGCACGCACTTCCTGAATGTTGGAGATGACCTTGTCATGCAGAACGGGGCGGCGCGGGGTGGGGACGATGACGAACACCGGTAGCCCGTCCTCCACCAGGGCGATGGGACCGTGCTTGAGCTCGCCGGCGGCGAAGCCCTCGGCGTGCACATAGGCGAGTTCCTTGAGCTTGAGCGCCCCTTCCAACGCCACCGGGAAACCGACGTGCCGCCCCAGGAACAGGAAGGAGGTCTGGTCGGCCAGCTGCGCCCCGAGTTCGCGGATACTGCCCTCCTGCTCGGTCAGCAGGCGCTCCAGCTTCGCGGGCATCTTCTCCAGATTATCCAGGTACTCGGCCACCTCATCGGGCCACTTGTTGCCACGCAACTGCGCCAGGTAAAGACCCAGCAGGTAGCAGGCGGTGATCTGGGCCAGGAAGGCCTTGGTGGAGGCGACGGCCACTTCCGGACCGGCGTGGGTGTACAGCACGGCGTCGGCCTCACGGGCGATGGTGGAGCCGTAGGTGTTAACGATGGCCAGTGCCCGGCTGCCCTGTTCGCGGGCGTGCCGGATCGCCTGGATGGTGTCCATGGTCTCACCGGATTGGGAGATCGCTACGGTCAGAGTCTTCTCCGAGACGATCGGATCCCGGTAGCGGAACTCGTGGGCGAGTTCGATCTCCACCGGAATACGGCACCAGTGCTCAATGGCGTACTTGGCCACGTGCCCGGCGTAGGCGGCCGTTCCGCAGGCGACTACGATGATCTTGTCAATGCTGCGCAGCACCGACGGGTCGATGCGCATCTCATCCAGGACCAGTTCGCCGCGATCGTTCACGCGCCCGAGCAGAGTGTCGGCGACGGCGGTGGGCTGGTCGTGGATCTCCTTGTCCATGAAGGTTTCGTATCCGCCCTTGACGGCGGCGGAGGCATCCCAGGAGACCTCCCACTGACGTGGGGTGACGACGTTGCCTGCAGCATCCCACACGGTGACGGCATCCGCCGTCACCGCCAGCACCTGATCGTCGTCGACCTCGGCGGCACGAGAAGTGAAGGCGACGAAGGCGGCCACGTCGGAACCGAGGAAGTTCTCCCCCTCCCCCAGGCCGATCACCAGCGGGCTGGAGCGGCGGGCGGCGACGATCGTGCCGGGGGCGAGCTCTGTGACGGCCAGCAGGGCGAAGGTCCCCTCCAGGCGGGCGGTGACGGCCCGCATGGACTCCACCAGTAAGGCCGCGGCCCGCTGGGCGTCGACGCCGCCGTGCTCCTGGCCCGCGTCGGCCAGCCGGGCGGTGAAGTCGAGGTCGAGCAGGTGGGCGACGACCTCGGTATCGGTGGCCGAGAGCAGCGCACGTCCTGCCGCCTCTACCTCGGCGCGCAGAGGTCGGAAGTTCTCAATGATGCCGTTGTGCACCACGGCCAGGGAGCCGGCCCGGTGAGGGTGGGCGTTTTCGGTGGTGGGGCCGCCGTGCGTGGCCCAGCGGGTGTGACCGATGCCGGCGGTGGCCGGTGCGGGAGCGGCGGCATCCAGGTCGGCGCGCAGGTTGTCCAGCTTGCCCGCGGCCTTGACAGTTGTGAGTCGCTCGCCGCCCTCGGGGCGCACCAGGGCGATGCCTGCGGAGTCGTAGCCGCGGTACTCCAGGCGGGACAAGCCGTCGAGCAACACCTCCAGGGAGCGGCCGGATCCGGGGGCGCCTGCGGGGCTGGTTGAGTTCAGGGGGCCTACATGGCCGACGATTCCACACATGGGCCCGATGGAACCACCAACCCGCCTCCCGGTTCAACGTCTCCAACGCCCCGGTGGTCTGGGAATCGTCTTAGCGCCGCGGGCCTGCTCCGAATGAGATATGCGGCATCACAGCCCCTCTGCCTCACAGTGGCGTGCCCTGGAGCCGTCTATGCGCCACACTGGTGTGGTGAACAACCCCGTGTCCCCGGCGGACTACGCGGCCCAGCCCGATTCGGCCCCCTCGCCGTACATCGAGCTGCACCGCGATCAGTGGCGCGCGCTCGCATCCTCCGCACCGCTGCCACTGACTCAGGCCGACGTCGAGAAACTGCGCGGTTTGGGCGATCCCATCGATCTGGCTGAGGTCGATGTGGTCTACCGGCCGTTGACGGCGCTGCTGGAACACTTCATCACTACCGGCCGCGAGCGCGCCCGCCGCACCGCCGGCTTCCTGGGGGTGGATGAGCACCCGACCCCGTTCATAGTGGCGGTGGCGGGCTCGGTGGCGGTGGGCAAGTCGACCACGGCACGTCTGCTCGCCCACCTGTTGGCCCGCTTCCCGGACACTGCGCGGGTGGACCTGGTTACTACCGACGGCTTCCTTCTTCCCAACGCCGTATTGGAGGAGCGGGGACTCACTGCCCGCAAGGGCTTCCCGGAGTCCTACGACCAGCGGGCGCTGTTGGATTTCGTCAGTGCCGTGAAGTCGGGGGCGCCCCGCGTGGAGGCGCCGGTGTATTCGCACACCTTCTACGACGTCGTGCCTGGAGCCAAGAAGGTGGTGGAACAGCCCGACGTGCTGGTTCTGGAGGGGCTGAACGTGCTGCAGCCGGCCCCCCGCGCGCAGCGGGACGGGGGTGACCGGTCGGCGGCGTCTGCCTTGGCGGTGAGCGACTTCATCGATTTCTCTATCTATGTGGACGCCGACCCGGAGGACATCCGCCGCTGGTACCTGGACCGCTTCCTGACTCTGAAGCACACGGCTTTCAAGGATCCCAGCTCCTACTTCCGCCGGTTCGCGGCCATCCCCGATGACATCGCGCTGGTGGCCGCCAATGAGGTTTGGGAGAGCGTGAACCTGGTGAACCTGCGGAAGAACATCGCGCCCACACGCGGGCGGGCCACGCTGGTGCTGCGCAAGGACGCCGACCATCACATGAGCCGCATGCTGCTGCGCAAGGCCTGAACACTCATCACCGGGCGCTCGGGTACTCGCCCGCGCCGAGGGCGAGGCAGCGTTCCGTCGCCCGGGCCCAGATCTCATCGACCTCCGCCTCCGCTCGCGCCCTGAGGTAGCCGCCGGAACCACCTACGAGTCGGGGCGCTCCCAGCTTGAAGCTGCCCACGGCCGACGACGCGATGACAGCGGACGCAGCGTCCGGTCCTGCATTCATGGTCCGCGTCCCCTTCCCAGTCCTCTGCCTCGTCGGTCAGACGGATATAGTCCCCTGGAGGCAACGACAAAAGTACAGGCTACAGATTTCGCCGCCGTCCCGCGTAGGGAACGGCGGGCGAAAGCGCCGCATGATCCGGGGAAGGTCCAACAGGATCCCGCTTCACTTGACGACGGCGAAGCCCCCAGTCCAGACGATCTGCTCGCTCAGCGCCAGACCGATCTGCAGCGCTCCCATGGCCTCCAACTCGTGCGCCCGCTTGAGCGCTCCGGCGTCCGCGTAGGCCAGGCCGGCGGTGAGGGTCGCGGCACCGTCGAACCGCACTCCGGTGAGACTCGACGTGACACTGTCCCCCATAACGTCCTACCGTTACGCAGGTCACCCTTCCGCGTGCCCGCACCCCATGCGCAGCCCAGCGTTGCGCCGCCGGGCGCGCCCGCTGAAAGGAGTTTCTATGCGTCTTGGAATCCCCTGTCAGCCTCCGGACCGTTCCATGACCGCGGCCACCCCGCAGACGGTCGAGCGGCTGATCCGCCTGGGCTACGACGTAGTCGTCCAGCGCGGAGCCGGAGAGCCGGCACACTTCACCGACACCGCCTACGAGGATGCAGGCGCCCACTTGGCCGACCGCGCCGAGACCTGGGGATGCAACATCGTCGTCACCGCATACGCTCCGGAAGACACCGAACTCGACCTGATGCACCCCGGTGCGACCCTCATCGGCCGGCTCGACCCCGCCCGCCATCCCGAACTCGTACAGAGCCTGCAGGACCACTCCCTCACAGCACTGGCGATCGATACGGTGCCACGCATCTCCCGGGCACAGAGCATGGACGTGCTCTCCTCCCAGGCGAACCTGGCCGGCTACCGGGCCGTAATCGAGGCCGCCGCGCACTTCGGACGCCTGTTGAACGGCCAGGTGACGGCGGCCGGCAAGTTCCCACCCGCCTCCGTCTACGTGATCGGCGCGGGTGTGGCCGGTCTGGCGGCTATCGGTACCGCCTACTCACTGGGGGCTGTCGTCAAGGGCACCGACGTGCGCCCGGAGGTGGCCGACCAGGTCAAATCGGTGGGCGCCGAGTTCGTACCCGTACCCACCGCGCAGGAGGTATCCACCGACGGCTACGCCAAGGAACTGAGCTCCGACCAGGCCGCCCTGGCGAACGCCCTGTACGCGGAGCAGTCCGCCGCCGCGGACATCGTGATCACCACTGCGAACATCCCCGGTCGCCGCGCCCCCATGCTACTGGACCGCATCGCCGTGGAGTCGATGCGTCCCGGTTCGGTGATCGTGGACATGGCGGCCGCAAACGGCGGAAATACGGAGCTGACCGTGCCCGGAGAGGTGGTCACCACCGAAGGCGGAGTGACCATCGTCGGGTATACCGACCTGGCCGAGCGCCTGCCCGCCCAGGCCTCCCAGCTGTTCGGCCGCAATATCCTCAACCTGCTGACCCTGCTCACACCCGCCAAGGACGGTGAGCCGGTCCTGGACCTGGAAGACCAGGTGGTGCGGGCCATCACCGTGTGCCAGGCGGGCGAGCTGTTGTGGCCGCCGCCCCCCGTGGCCGTGTCAGCCGCAGCCAAGGCGCCTGCCGCCTCACCGGCCCCGAAGCCATCGGCCGCGCCGGTCGACGCCGAGGCGGAGGTCGCCGCCCGGGAGCGCTCACGCCGACGCCGGACGGTGGGCATCGCGCTGGCGGCCTTCGCCGCGGCCGTGTTGGTGCTGATCACGCCCGCCGCCGCCACCAGCCATTACATCGTGCTGGCCCTGGCGATCATCCTCGGCTTCCACGTAATCTCCAACGTAACCCCGGCCCTGCACACCCCGCTGATGTCGGTTACGAACGCGATCTCCGGCATCATCCTGCTCGGAGCCATCTCCCAGGTGGGCAACGCCAACCCGGCGATCAGCGCCGTCGCCTTCGTCGCGATCATGCTCGCATCCATCAACGTCTTCGGCGGCTTCGCGGTCACCCACCGCATGCTCGCCATGTTCAGGAAGGAGTGAGCGGATGTCGTATGCAGCAGTACTCGGTCTTCCTGCCGCGCCACCCGCCGCCGCGCAGACCATCGACCTCGCCCTGCCCTCGCCGGTAGCCCTGGCCTACATCGCGGCAGCGGTGCTGTTCATCCTCGCCGCCGCCGGGCTGTCCCGACACGAGACCGCGGTGGCCGGGAACATCGCCGGCGCCGTTGGCATGGCAGTGGCCGTTGTAGCCGCCATCGGTCTGGCCCTGACCTCCGCCCCCGGCCGCGGCGTGGTGGCCACCGCGATCCTGATCCTCCTGGCCATCGGGATCGGCGCCGTAATCGGAATGGTGCTCGCCGGAAGAGTCGCCATGACCGGTATGCCGCAGCTGATCGCCGTCCTGAACGGCCTGGTGGGCCTGGCCGCCGTGCTGGTGGGATACAGCTCCTATGCATCTCCCGATGCGCTGTCGGAGTCTCTGGGAGGCTTCCACCTGGGTGAGGTGTTCCTGGGCGTGTTCGTGGGTGCGGTGACCTTCACCGGTTCAGTGCTGGCGGCCCTGAAGCTGGCCGGCCGCGTGCCGGGTCGCCCCATCACCCTGCCGGGTCGCAATAAGCTCAACCTCGCCGCTCTGCTGGTCAGCCTCGTGCTAATGATCGCCTTCATCCTGTTGCCCGCGGGCTCGACGGCGGCCTGGGTCTGTCTGGCAGTGATGACCGTCATCGCCCTGGCTCTGGGCGTGCACCTGGTGGTGGCGATCGGCGGCGGTGACATGCCCGTGGTGGTGGCCATCATGAACTCCTACTCCGGTTGGGCCTCCGCCTTCACCGGTTTCATGGTCAACAACGACCTGCTGATCATCACCGGCGCCCTCGTGGGCTCCTCCGGCGCCTACCTGTCCTACCTGATGTGTCAGGCGATGAACCGCTCCTTCGTAGCCGTGCTGTTGGGCGGATACGGCACCGAGGGTGCGGTGGTCGCCCCCACCGAGGGTGAAGATGGCACGATTCAGCAGACAGATGTGGGTGCCGTGGCCCGTGCGCTGCAGGATGCCAAGCGGGTGGTGATCACGCCCGGATACGGCATGGCTGTGGCCCAGGCCCAGTACCCCGTGGCCACGCTTACGGAGATGCTGCGGGGTGAGGGTGTTAACGTCACCTTCGGCATCCACCCGGTGGCCGGCCGTCTGCCCGGGCACATGAACGTGCTGCTGGCGGAGGCCAAGGTCCCCTACGACCTGGTCCTGGAGATGGATGAGGTCAACGATGACTTCTCCGACGTCGACATGGTGCTCGTCATCGGGGCGAATGACACGGTCAATCCGGCGGCCGAGGAGCCCGGCTCCCCCATTGCCGGCATGCCGGTGCTGCGGGTGTGGGAGGCACAGCGGGTGGTCGTGTTCAAGCGCTCCATGGCCTCCGGCTACGCGGGTGTGCAGAATCCGCTGTTCTTCAAGGACAACACCGCCATGCTCTTCGGCGACGCCAAGGAGACCGTGGAGGAAGTCATCCGCGCCATGGAGTGAACTCCAAGTCAGCACTAAGTGAGTCGCACTCGGTCGTGTGTGCCCAGCCCGGAGTTCCGGGCTGGGCACACACGTGGTTTGAGACGCAGCGGCCCAAGCCGCCGGGGCGGCCCGGCCGCGCCGTCACAGTGCGAGGTTGTCCTTCACGACCGCGGCCAGACCCGCGGCGACGCGGTCGGCCTCCTCCTGGGTGGCGGCCTCCACCATGACGCGGACCAGCGGCTCGGTACCTGAGGGACGCAGCAGCACCCGGCCGGTGTTTCCCAACTGCTTCTCTGCGTCGGCGACGGCGTCCAGCACCGCCTTGTTGGTGCCTGCGGCCGACTTATCGACCCCGGGGACGTTGATGAGCGTCTGGGGAAGGCGCTGCACAATGCTGGCCAGTTCGGCCAGGGACTTGCCGGTACGCTTCATGCGGGCCGCAACCCGCAGGGAGGTGAGCACACCGTCGCCGGTGGTGGCGTGGATGGTGTCAATGACGTGCCCGGACTGCTCGCCGCCGAGCGTGTAGCCGCCCTGCAGCATCTTCTCCAGCACATACCGGTCGCCCACGCCGGTCTGGACGATCCGGATGCCGTGCTCACGCATGGCCAGGATCAGGCCGAGGTTGCTCATGACGGTCACCACGAGTGTGTCGGAGCCGAGGGTGCCGTCGGCCTTCATCCCGACGGCGAGCAGACCCATGATCTGGTCGCCGTCCACCAGGTTGCCCTCGGCGTCCACAGCCAGGCAGCGGTCGGCGTCGCCATCGTAGGCCACACCCATGTCGGCGCCGACGCTGCGCACATAGGCCTGCAACTGCTCGGGGTGGGTGGAGCCGCAATCGGCGTTGATGTTCAGCCCGTCCGGGGAGGCGTTGATGGCGATGACCTCCGCGCCGGCGTTGCGCAGGGCGGCGGGGCCGACGCTGCTGGCGGCGCCGTTGGATGCGTCCACTACGATGCGCAGGCCGGACAGGTCGGTGGCCACAGAGTCCACCAAGTGGTTGATGTAGGTCTGGTCGGCAACGGTCTCGCCCTTGATGACGCGCCCCACATCGGCACCGGTGGGGCGGGGCAGGTCTTCGGCCAGAGCCGCCTCAATACGGTCTTCAACCGCGTCCTCCAGCTTGTAGCCGCCGCGGGCGAAGAACTTGATGCCGTTGTCCGGGAAGGGGTTGTGGGAGGCGGAGATGACCACACCCAGGCTGACGTCCTGGCTGGCGGTCAGGTGGGCGATGGCGGGGGTGGGCAGTACTCCCACCCGGGTTACGTCCATGCCGGAGGCGGCCAGGCCGGCGCTGATGGCGTGGTCGATGAACTCGCCGCTGGCACGGGTGTCGCGGCCGACGACCGCGCGGGGCCGCCGCCCCAGCCGGTGGGGGGAGTCATCCGAACCGACCAGTACGCTTGCGGCGGCGCGGCCGAGTCCCACTGCGAGATCAGGGGTGAGCAGTTCGTTGGCGAGTCCCCGGACGCCGTCGGTGCCGAAGAGTCGTGTCATGGGATCCTCCTGTTGGTTGACAGCGGCCCCATCATTTCACGCCGGAACGTAACCCGGCGGTCACCTCCGCTAAGGAGGTGACCGCCGGCAGGTAGAGGTGCGAGTCGGCGTGGCCCCGGAAGGCGGGCGCCGCCGCGGTCAGCGCTTGGAGTACTGCGGAGCGCGGCGGGCCTTGTGCAGACCGGCCTTCTTACGCTCGACGACGCGCGCGTCGCGGGTCAGGAAACCGGCCTTCTTCAGGGCCGGACGGTTGGCCTCACGGTCGATCTCGTTCAGGGCGCGGGCGATGCCCAGGCGCAGGGCGCCGGCCTGGCCGGAGATGCCGCCGCCGTTGATGCGGGCGACCACGTCAAAACGGCCCTCGAGCTCCAGGAGGGTGAAGGGGGCGCGCACGAGCTGCTGGTGCAGCTTGTTGGGGAAGTAGTCCTCCAGGGTGCGGCCATTGATCTTCCACTGTCCAGTGCCGGGAATGAGGCGGACGCGGGCGACGGCCTCCTTGCGGCGGCCCAGTCCCATGCCGGGGGCGGTGATGGACTGGCCGCGCCCCTCGGTGGGGGTGGATTCGGTGGTGTAGCTGGCGGGGGCGTTGTCCTCGTCCAGCGCGTCGATGTCGACGGTGGTCTCAGCCACGATATGTCCTTTGCTTGTCGGGTGCCGGGCGCTGGGCGCTTACTGGGTGACCTGGGTGAGCTCGTAGCTCTGCGGATTCTGGGAGGCGTGCGGGTGCTCCGGGCCGGCGTACACCTTCAGCTTCTTCAGCTGGGCGCGGCCCAGTCGGTTGTGCGGGAGCATGCCCTTGATGGCCTTCTCCACGGCTCGCTCGGGGTGGGTGGCCAGCAGCTCCCGGTAGGAGACGGCCGTCAGGCCGCCCGGGTAGCCGGAGTGGCGGTAGGCGAACTTCTTATCGGCCTTGCCGCGGGTGAGGACGACCTTGTCGGCGTTGATGATGACGACGTAGTCGCCGCAGTCCTCATTCGGGGCGAACTGCGGCTTGTGCTTCCCACGGAGCAGAGTTGCGGCCTTGGCCGCGAGCTGGCCGAGCACGACGTCGCTGGCGTCAATGACGTACCAGTTCTTCTTGACGTCGCCTGGCTTCGGTGTGTACGTGCGCACTGGCGTTGCCTTCGTTTCTCTTGGCGGGCGGGCACGCGAATGCAGCGCGGACGCTGGCATCGGCGGGACCGCCATGGTCAGATGAGGTGGTCGGAGCACCGGCCGTTAGTGGCGAGTGGGATGGCACCACGAACAAGATCGCGTGCTGCACGACGGTGCCCAACCCTACCGGCAGGCCCTGGGACCGGTCAAAGCCGTTGACCCCCCGGGCTCCGTGAGACCTGACACGCCACCAGGTTACTGGCAGCAGCCCGGCGGCCGGCGCAGGATACGCGCCCGCTCGGCCTGCGCGGCCAGCTCGCCGTCGTCGGGGTAGGTCACCTCCTGAAGGGTAAGGCCGTGCGCGGGTGCGACGGGCGCGGCCCGACGGCGGCTGCGGGCGGCCAGCAGCCGGGCGGGCCAGTCGACGTCGCGCCGTCCGGTCCCGACATCGAGGGCGGCCCCCACCAGGGAGCGCACCATGGAGTGGCAGAAGGCGTCGGCGACGACGGTGAGGACCACCAGGCCGCCGTCGGGCCCGGGAGCGGCCGCGTCCACCCGCTGCCAGTTCAGTTCCTTGAGGGTGCGGATGGTGGTGGCGCCCGCCCGGGGACGGCAGTAGGACAGGAAGTCGTGCTCACCCAGCAGGGGGCGGGCGGCGGCCTGCATGGCGTCGACGTCGAGCGGTTCTCGCAGCCACAGCACCTGCCAGCGCCGGGCGGGGTCACGTGGGGCACCGGTCGGGCCGCCGTCGGCGATGCGGTAGCGGTAGCGGCGGGTCAGGGCGGAGAAGCGGGCGTCGAAGGCGGCGGGGACCAGGCGCGCACCGTGTACTACGAGGTCGGCGGCGCTGCGCGGGGCGGGGACGACGCCGCCCTGGGCCTCACGGGCGAGCACGCCGGCCAGCCGGTCCAGCAGGGCCTGCTCGGGCGGGCGCGTGGAGCGTCCGGGCAGTGCCCGCCAGGCCACGGCGGGCACGTCCAGGTGGGCGACCTGCCCGCTCGCATGCACACCGGCGTCGGTGCGCCCGGCCACGGTCAGTCTCACCGGGGTGCGCAGCACCGCGCTCAGGGCGCCGGTCAGCACGCCCTCGACGGTACGCAGTCCGGGCTGGGCCGCCCAACCGTGGAAGCCGGTGCCGTCGTAGGCCAGGTCCAGGCGGACGCGCACCGTATCGGGGCCGGTGGGATCGGCGTTGTGCGTAGGGTCGGCATCGCGCGTGGGCTCGGCGTCGGTCATGGCAACCATGAGACCACAGCCCGGCAGTCCCCTGCGTCCGGCTGCCTCGGTGCTAGACGTCGGAACGTGTCTCACTTGCACGACCTTGGTGCCATTGCACGACCTTGGGGTGCGTTCCACGACCACCCCGGGGTCGTGCAAAACACCCGGAGGTCGTGCAACGTGGCCCATCGTCGTGCGACAGCAAACAGGGGCGCAGCCCGTCGCCTACAAGAGCACAAACCCACTCCCCGGCACGCGCCCGCCTCCAAGGACGCTACCCGCGCAACTCGGCCGCAGTGGCGCCCGGACGCCAGGTCCGCACGCGTGTCGGCCGCCAGATAGCGTATGCCCAGGAACGGAATACTGATGTTCCGCAGGCATGCGACTGCCGGCGGACGCGGTCTCGCCCTTCGAGTTCCCGTACAGATAGCCGACCCCGTGCAGCGTAGAGCCATCGTCCTCGAGCGTCATCCCTAAGCCCGCTGCCGGAGACATCGCCTCGCTCGCAGCGCGTCGGCTCATGGGCGAACGTAAACGCGGCGCTCGGCACGCAGGTCGTTGGCGGTGGCGGCCAATACGGCTCCGAGCCCGCGCAGTGCGCATTCGGCCCGCTCGCTAGCATTTCACAGGCTACCAACGGCCTGTTCTGGATCATGTGACACTCCGGTACGCCGCAAGACGGTAGCGTCTAGGCGTGACCACTACGACCACACTCAGCGTCGACTGCGGCGGCGGCGGCATCAAGGCCTCCGTGCTCGACGCCGACGGCGCCATCATCTCCCGCGCCCTGCGCACCCCCACCCCCTACCCGCTGCCGCCCGAGCTGCTGGTAGACACCATCAAGGACTTGGCCGACCAGCTGCCGCCCGCCGACCGGGTGACCGTGGGCATGCCCGGCATGATCCGCCACGGGGTCGTGATCGCCACACCCCACTACATCACCAGGGACGGACCCCGCTCCCGTGTGCTGCCCGAACTGGTTGAGGCCTGGGCGCGCTTCGACATGGGCGGCAACCTGCAATCGGTGCTTGGCCGCCCCGTGCTGGTGCTCAACGACGCCGAGGTCGCCGGCGCCGGCGTTGTCACCGGCCACGGCCTGGAGATGATCGTGACCCTGGGGACGGGCCTGGGAAACGCCGTCTTCGACAACGGGGTGCTCGCCCCCCACGTGGAGGTCTCCCAGGGGCCGGTGCGCTGGGGGCTGACCTACGACGACTACATCGGAGAGCATGAGCGGCTGCGCCTGGGGGACGCCCACTGGTCGCGGCGGGTGCGGCGCGTGGTCGAGGCGCTGCGTCCCATGTACATGTGGGACCGGCTCTACCTGGGCGGCGGCAACTCCCGCCGCATCACCGCCTTCCAGCTGAACAGGATCGGGGACGACGTCGTCGTCGTCCCCAATGAGGCGGGCATGACCGGCGGCGCCCGCTGCTGGGAGATGACCCGAAGCTGAGATGCGGGGAGGGGTCGGGCCACCTCGCGGCGGCCCGACCCCTCCCCCTATGGATTGTTGACGCACTGTTGCGCACAGCCCTAGTGGGCCGGGTTCACTCCTGGACCTTCTGCGCCTCGGCGCCGTCGGCGACCTCCGAGTCCGCGGCCTCTCCGGCCTCGGCGGCGGTCTCCTCGGTCGTCGTGTCCGTCTCCTCGCCGGCCTGGGCAGCCTCGTCGTCGGGCTCGGCGGCGGAGGCCTCCTCAGCCTCGGCAGCCGCCTCCTCGACCTCTGCCACCGCCTTCTCGGCCGCGCGCTTGGCGGTGCGGACCGCGTCGTCGACGACCTCCTTCTTGGCGACCGGCTCCAGCACCAGCGAGATCACGGCCATGGGGGCGTTGTCGCCCCGGCGCGGCGCGGTCTTGATGATGCGGGTGTAGCCACCGTCGCGGTCGGCCATCTGCGGGGCGATCTCGTCAAAGAGGCGGTAGACGGCGTACTTGTCCGTGATCTTCTTCATCACGGTGCGGCGCGCGTGGAGGTCGCCACGCTTGCCCTTGGTGATGAGCTTCTCAACATAGGGGCGCAGACGCCGGGCGCGGGCCTCGGTGGTCGTGATCGACTCGTGGACGATGAGCTGGGTGGCCAGGTTGGCCAGCATGTGACGCTGGTGCTGGGGCGATCCACCCAGCCGGGGACCCTTAGTGGGGCGAGGCATGTTGTCTCCTAGTGGAATGGCGAGCCGGCGTCAGGCCTGCTGCTCGTCGCTGAAGGTGGGGTTGGTGTAGTCGCCCTCCGAGGCGAAGTCGACCGGGGAACCCTTGAGGGACAGCCCGAGTTCCGCCAGCTTGTCCTTGATCTCGGAGATCGACTTGGCACCGAAGTTGCGGATGTCGAGGAGGTCTGCCTCGCTGCGCGCGACGAGCTCACCGACGGTGTGAATGCCCTCGCGCTTGAGGGCGTTGGAGGAGCGGGCCTGCAGGTCCAGCTCGTCGATCATCATGGCCAGATCCTGCTGGAGGGCCTGGTCCATCGGCGAGGGGCCGACCTCAATGCCCTCGGCCTCAACATTGAGCTCTCGAGCCAGCCCGAAGAGCTCGACCAGCGTCTTGCCGGCGGAGGCCAGCGCGTCACGGGGAGTCATGGAGGCCTTGGTCTCCACGTCCACCACCAGGCGGTCGAAGTCCGTGCGCTGCTCCACACGGGTGGCCTCCACCGCGTAGGAGACCTTCTTGACCGGGGAGTAGATCGAGTCCACCGGGATGCGGGAGATCTCGGCGTTCGGGTCCTTGTTCTGGTTGGCGGACACGTAGCCGCGACCGCGCTCGACCGTCAGCTCGATCTCCAGTTTGCCCTTCTCATTCAGGGTGGCGATCACCAGCTCCGGGTTGTGGATCTCCACGCCCGCCGGCGGGGTGATGTCGCCGGCGACGACGACGCCCGGACCGGATTTGCGCAGGTACATGACCACCGGCTCGTCGTTCTCCGACGACAGGACGATCTCCTTGATGTTCAGGATGATCTGGGCGACATCCTCCTTGACCCCGGCGATGGTGCGGAACTCGTGGGGCACGCCCTCAATGCGCACGGAAGTCACCGCCGCACCCGGGATGGATGACAGCAGTGTACGACGCAGCGAGTTGCCTAGCGTGTAGCCGAAACCGGGCTCGAGGGGCTCGAGGACGAACCGTGAGCGGCGGTCCTCCTCAATGACCTCCTCTGAGAGTGTGGGTCGCTGTGCAATGAGCACTGGGGGTTTCCTTTCGTCGCGGCGCCCGCTATATGACGCCGTTCCTCATGGTGTTGGCCATCGACATCAGTCGACGGCCGGCCCGTCCTGTTGTCTGGGCGGAGCCGATGGTCGACGTCGCTTACCGCCGGTGCGGAGTGGACGCCGACTGCGGTGGTTGGGTGACGGCGTCAGACCCGGCGCCGCTTCGGGGGCCGGCAGCCATTGTGCGCCTGGGGGGTGACATCCGTGATCGAACCGACTTCGAGGCCGGCGGCCTGGAGCGAACGGATCGCGGTCTCACGGCCGGAGCCCGGGCCCTTTACGAATACGTCGACCTTCTTCATGCCATGGTCCTGGGCGCGACGGGCGGCGGCCTCGGCAGCAAGTTGGGCGGCGTAAGGGGTCGACTTGCGGGAGCCCTTGAAGCCGACCTGACCGGAGGAGGCCCAGGCGATGACGGAGCCTGCGGGGTCCGTCAGGGACACAATCGTGTTGTTGAAGGTGGACTTGATGTAGGCGTGACCGTGCGTAACGTTCTTGCGGTCCTTGCGGCGCGGCTTGCGCGCGGCCGTACGAGACTTGGGGGGCATGCTTCCTTCTTCGCGTGAGGTCTGATTCCGGGCCTGCGGCGCCCGGACGGGGGCTGGTTACTTGGCCTTCTTCTTGCCGGCCACGGTGCGCTTGGGACCCTTGCGGGTGCGGGCGTTGGTCTTGGTGCGCTGGCCGCGGACCGGCAGGTGCCGGCGGTGGCGCAGGCCCTGGTAGCAGCCGATCTCGATCTTGCGGCGGA
The DNA here is from genome assembly GCF_030530635.1 of Actinomyces sp. Classification (GTDB taxonomy): domain Bacteria; phylum Actinomycetota; class Actinomycetes; order Actinomycetales; family Actinomycetaceae; genus Actinomyces. Next base: position 36,099 of record NZ_JAUMUL010000013.1, on the reverse strand, counting down.
TGTCCGCCTGGACCTCACGACGGAGGTCGCCCTCAACCTGGTAGCTGGAGTCGATGTGATTGCGCAGCGCGACCAGCTCGTCCTCGGTGAGATCCTTCACGCGGGTGTCCGGGCTGACCCCGGTGGCTTCGAGCGTCTTGACGGCGCGCGTGCGCCCGATTCCGTAGATGTAGGTGAGCGCAACCTCGACTCGCTTCTCACGAGGCAGGTCGACGCCGGAAATGCGTGCCACTGTGTGGTTCTCCTGATGTGTTCCCGGAGGTCGTCACCCGTCCTCTCCACCGTCTGCCGGTGGCTCCGGCCTCCAGGAACCGGGGGTGGTGGCGCGGGGCGCCACTGGGACGGGTGCTGAATTATCTGCCGCCGGTGGTGCACCGACGACATGCGGGTGTCAGCCCTGACGCTGCTTATGCCGCGGGTTGTCGCAGATGACCATGACACGGCCGTGACGACGAATCACCTTGCAGTTGTCACAGATCTTCTTAACGCTCGGCTTGACCTTCATGATGTTCCTCCGTCCTCCCGGTGGGGAGGACTGTCACTTGTACCGGTAGACGATGCGGCCCCGGGAAAGGTCGTAGGGGCTGAGTTCAACAACCACGCGGTCCTCCGGCAGGATGCGGATGTAGTGCTGTCGCATCTTGCCGGAGATGTGCGCGAGCACGAGGTGCCCGTTGCTAAGCTCAACCCGGAACATCGCGTTCGGAAGGGCCTCGACGACCGATCCCTCGACCTCGATGACGCCGTCCTTCTTAGCCATGTTCCTCCGTCGGTGCTTTCTCGCTGGAAACTCCTCCCGGCGACGACGCCGCCGGTCGGCGCACCGGGCCGGCCACCCCGCCGCGCCACGACCGACAATCCGGCGGGCATGCTGCAGGGCGCCACGTCTTAGGCGCGCCGGAGCCCAACAATACGGCAAACCCTCCACGGCTGACCACCGCGGAGGGGCACTATCCATCGGTGTTTCCCGACACACTGGGCAGCTCGGTCTGCGCGTGTCGCCGGCGCCGGTCCGCACGGGGTCCACGGCGCTCGCTGACGGCGGCTCGGACCTGATACAGGGCGTACACCACCAGTCCCCCTACCAGCACAGTCCTGCCGACTTGCTTCTCACCCGGCTGCAGGAGTGTGAGCACGCGCCCCGCAGCGGGCACGTGGTAGCGCCTCAGCCCACGGATCTGTTCGGGACGGACCGGGTCTGGATCCGCCTGCGGATTGGCGTCGCCCTGGAAGACGTATGTGACGGCCCCATCGATGCCTGCGGACATTCCGACGATGCGATGAGTGATAAGCGCATCACTGCCCGCACTAGGCAGGTAGGTGGCCACATCGCCTATGGCCAGACGCGCCGCCCGTTTCTGACTGACCGGTTCGACGACGACCAGACTGCCCGGCGGCATGCCGGGCGACATCGACGAGGTCAACACCGTCAGCGGCGCCCAGCCGGTCGCGGCTGGAACCAGGTACAGGAGCATCACCGCCGCGAGCACCACCGTGGCGGCGAGCGCCTCAACGACGCTCACCGCCACAGCCGCCAAAGGGCGCACCACAAGCGGGCGGGGGCGGACGTGTTCAGGGACGCGCGTTCTGCTCAAGGACAAGCTTGTATCCGTCGAGACTGATGGTCCGCTCCTGCGCCTGGGGCGCGGCCTGCCAGCCATCACCGTGAATTCCTTCGGAGTTGCCGAGGTTCTTCTCCGGCAGCGCCGAGGTGGTGTCATCCGCGCCGATCGGATAGGTGATGGTGGTCCTCACGGTGCAGGTCTTGCCGTTGTCGGCCTCGGTGAGCAGACTCATATTGGCGCCCTCGCATTCGGCACTGTCCACCTGGGCGACGATGTCATCGCCCAGTCCCTTGGCATCCGGGGGCAGGACGGCGAAGGAGGCCTGCAGGTTCTTGCCCACCAGGTTCACCTTGACCTTCGTGGTGTAGCTGACCACGTCCCCGGGCACCACCCGGTCGACGGCGGGATTGAAGGGTACGGAGGGCTCGGCGTCGGAGTCCTCATTGGCCCGATTGATCAGCCACGAGTCCGACCCCTCGACGGCGCTGAGCGACAGGCTCCCCGTGGTGATCTGGCCCGGATCGATCGCACGTTCGTCATACCAACGGGCGAACGTGGCACCGGATCCGGCTACGAGCGCGGCGGCGACGCCAATGGCCACTAAGGCGCGGGTTGAACGGGACATGAATGTTCTCCTTGTCAATTGAGTTGATGCTGGTGAAATCGGATTCGGATGAGACCTGCGTTCAGGCTTTGGGGACGAGCACGTCCTTGCCCTCCTGGCGCGTCACTTCCAAGTCGCCCTTGGGCACCTTGATCGATTGCGTGGCGGCACTGAGCGGGTGCGTTTGCAGCAGAGCGGTGGTTCCTCGCACCAGCGCGAGGCTGTCACGGCCGTCTCCGTCCCAGTCGCCCACGTACACCCGGTCGGCGGCGCGTCCGAGCACCAGCACGGTCAACGGTTTCGCGTCATTGGCGTTCTCGGCGTAAAGGACTACGCGCGTACCTACGCGCACGCCATAGGTGGCCCGGCCGTCACCGTCCCAGTCACCGAACAGCACCGTGCCGGAGCCCGCAGCAGCAACCTGCTCCACATAGGCCGGTCGTACGGCGGCAGTGACATTCACGACCGCATTCGTCGTCGCCATCACCGTGCCATCTGCGGCACGCATCTCAACGGTCAGCGCGTGCTCCCCGACGGCCGCGTCACGCGGCAAGGCCAGACGAATGGCGCCTTCCGCCCCGGCTTCGAGTTCTACGTCCTGAGCGCTCCAGCCCTCCGGCAGTCCGGTTACGGCAAGCGTCCCACTCGGAGCGGTTCCGACGGCATCGGTAATGGCCACTGCGATCTGCGCCTCACGAACGCCCGCCTCCACCTGCGTCCCGGTTGCCGTCACGGTCGGGCACGCAGCTCCGATCCAACTCAGCGGCAGGCTGCGGTAGTAGATGCCCCTGCCATTGTCCTCACTGACCAGGCCGAGTCGGCCGTCCTGCTGAACGGCAATGGTCGAGTATCCGGTGTTGCCGGCATTGAAGACACGCTTGTTGGCCCCCAGCCAGGTGTTGCCGTCATCGCAGGAGACCGAGAGCGTGCCCCGGTCGCGCACACTCCATGAGCCGGTGCCCGGATATCCGGACGCATTGGTGAACAGCAGTACTTTCGCCCGCGGGTCGTCACCGGTGGCATTGGGGAATGCGCGGATGAGCTGGGCGTTGTTGCGCGAGTCGGGCAGGTCCTGAGCCATGCGCTCGCCGGTCCAGGTCTGGCCGCCGTCACGCGACAGTGCCACGATCCTGCGTCCCGAGGAGTCCCGATCGCGGGAGTTGAGCATGAGCGAGCCGTCGGACAGCTCCACAACCTTGTTCTCATCCATGTGGGTGCCAACACCCTGACCGCGTTGCCACGTGGCGCCATGATCGTCGGAGTAGACGGAGAAGGCGATCTGAGGGCCGCCGCGGTAGGGAGCCTCGGTGAACTGCTGCACTAGTCGACCGGCGTGGGGGCCGTTCTGAATCTGGATGCCCTGACCGGATGCGGCGAAGCGCCAAACGCTGGACTTGTCCGGATTCACGACTTCGGTGATGACCCGGTGCGTCCAGGTGTATCCGTTGTCGGTGGAGACCGAGACCTCGGCGTGGACCACATCGCGGTTGTCCGGGTGGTTGTCCCGCGAGGAGGCGTTAGGAAGACCGGCCCGGAAGCTCTTAACGTGGAAGTTGAATATCGCGCCGGTCTGCTGGTCCACCACGTACGACGGGTCCGAGTAGCCCTCAATCTGCGAAGTATCCGTGGTGGGGTTGCCGCGGTGGATGTAGGTGGGCGGTCCCCACGTCTTGCCGCCGTCGGTGGAGCGACGCTGGACGATTGAGTTCGGGTTGGGAGAGTCACCCCCACTGGCCATCCAATTTCCAGTGGGGCGCTCGTCGTAGGAGACCAGCAAATCCCCGTTCGGCGCAGTCGCTACAGCCGGAATCCGGTAGTTGACTCCACTACGGCTCTCCGCCAACGCAACCGGCGCGGTGATGTCTCCCGAAAGGCTCGGATCGGCGTCGACGGCGGGCGCCGGTACGGCCTGCGGGTAATCGCCGGCGACATTCAAAGCGGCGGCGGCGAGGACCTCCCGGTGCACCTCGCCGCCCGCGGCGTCGACGGCGGCGACGGCGACCTTGGGCTGCCAGGTCTGGTTCAGCGCATCGGCGTCGGTCATGGTGTGAGTCAGAGGGCCACAACTGACGACCCCTGCGCCGTCGGGCGCGCACTGACCCACGGTGTCGAATGAGGATTCGACGACCGAGTAGGCGTGGTGCGGGGAGACACCGGCGAGCGTGGCGGTGTAAACAACCTCATCCCCGGCACGGAAGGTCGTCTCGGTGTCCACGTCGGTACTGAGCGCCTCGATCCAGAAGTGCGATGCGTGCACCGCCACTGGTTCTCCGGTGATCGTTCCGGTGGTGGCGATCGTGTCTCCCAGGTAGCCTGCCTGCTGCGTCTTCAGCGCGACACTGGGCGTGAAAGAGCCCGCCAGGACGTCCTCCTTCGTGACCACGTGCGTGATGAAATGGTTCGCGGCCGAGGCCTTGCAGTCCGTCTTGGTGACTCCGGGATCGATCGCACGCCACTTGCATCCGGCGTAGTTGGTGAGGTTGGAGTCGGTGACGGTCACCGAACGCGTCTGTGCCGATTTGTTGGTGACCTTTAGCTGAAAACCGATCGTCTCGCCGATGTCGTACACCTCCTTCGGGCCGTAGTCCGGATCTAGCACGATCTCCACATCGAGTTCGGCCGCGTCCACCTCGACTGCCGCGGCGGGCGGGGCGGCCGTCAGGCCGACGACGAAAGCTCCGGATGCCAGCAGCACCCCCAGCCGGTGCAACCAGAACCGCTTTGGTCTCATGGGATTCCTCTCGGGTAGGCGTCATTGCCACTAATACATCAGACATGTGACGTCTGACGTCTCGATGAGTGTAGCGCCGACCGGTGGTTGACACAACTCACGTGTAACCGGCATTACTGCACAGTCAGCCCCGGCACGTACCTTGTGCCGGTCCCGGCGGGAAGGGGGTTGGGTCAGTCGAGCGGACGGGGCTCCAGGCCGTAGGGGGCCAGACCCTCCACTCCCCCGTCGGACGCGGTCAGCACCCACACTCCCCCGGGCACAACCGCCACCGTGTGCTCCCATTGGGCGGCGCGGGAGCCGTCCCGGGTGACCACGGTCCAGCCGTCGTCGAGCTCATCCACGTGCGCGGCGCCGGCGGTCAGCATGGGTTCGACGGCAAGCACCATGCCGGGCCGCAGACGCGGCCCCCTGCGCTTGACCGAGTAATTGAGCACGTCGGGGGCCATGTGCATGGCAGTGCCGATGCCATGCCCCACATACTCCTGCAGAATGCCCAGGCGCACGCCCTCCCGCTCGGTCGCCGCCGCAACCGCCGCCTCGACGGCGTCGCCCACAACATTCAGGCTGCCGGAACGTCCGCCGGCCCGCCCGGCCCCAGCCCGGGCAATGGCAGCGATCGCATCCCACAGGGCCTGGCGGGTGGTGGCATCCAGCACCCGATCGGACTCGGTGGCGTAGCTGCCGCCGACGACGGTGGTGAAGGCGGCATCTGCGTGCCACTGGTTGCCGTCATCGTCCAGGATGTACGCACCACAGTCGAAGGTGACCAGGTCACCGGCTTGAAGCAGCCGCTCACCCGGGATGCCGTGCACTACCTCTTCGTTGACGGAGACGCACACCGTCGCCGGGAAGCCGTGGTAGCCAAGAAAGTTGGAGCGGGCTCCGCCCCGGGTGATCGCGTCGGCCGAGACCGCATCCAGCTCACCGGTCGTGATGCCGGGGCGCACCGCCTGGCGCAGCGCCGCATGAATATCAGCGACGACGAGCCCGGCCCGCCGCATCAGGCGCACCTGGTCGGGGGTCTTGAACTCGATACGCTCCCGCGTCAACACGGCGATCCGTCCGGCGCCGCTCAGGCGGTCACGCCGCGGGAGGCGAGCGCCGTCATGATGCGGCCGGTGACCTCGTCCAGTCCGCCCACGCCGTCGACGCGAACCAGCAGCCCCCGCTGCTCGTAAAGGGCCGCCAGCGGCTCGGTCTGCTCGGCGTACACCTCCAGGCGGCGCCGGATGACCGTCTCGGTGTCGTCGGCGCGCCCCTGCTCGGCGGCACGGCCGAGCAGCCGTTGCACCACTACCTCGGCGTCGGCGGTGATCTCCAGGACCAGATCCAAAGCGAGATCGGCTCCGGCCAGTATGGCGTCCAACTCATGCACCTGCGCCTCGGTACGCGGGTAACCGTCCAACAGGAATCCGCCGGCGGCGTCATCGGCGGCCAAACGATCGGCGACCATGGCGTTGGTGACCGAGTCGGGCACGTACTCGCCGGCATCCATGTACCGCTTGGCCTGTCGGCCCAACTCGGTGTCACCGGCCACGTTGGCGCGAAAGATGTCGCCGGTGGAGATGGCCGGCACGCCCAGGTGCTCGCAGATGCGTGCCGCCTGTGTGCCCTTGCCGGCCCCAGGAGGGCCGAGGATGACCATACGTGCGCTCATGCGAGGAACCCTTCGTAGTGCCGCTGCTGCAGCTGCGTATTGATTTCCTTGACCGTCTGCAGCCCGACCCCCACCATGATCAGGATGGTCGTACCACCGAACGGAAGATTCTGGGACAGACCCAGCTGCATGACGGCCAGCGTCGGCAACAGCGCCAGGATCAGCAGGTAGACCGCACCCGCCGCAGTGAGCCGGTTAATGACGTAGCTGAGGTAGCGCACCGTCGGTTCGCCGGCGCGGATTCCGGGGATGAAACCGCCGTACCGCTTCATGTTGTCGGCGATCTCCTCGGAGTTGAAGGTGATGGCCGTGTAGAAGAAGGTGAAGGCGAAGACTAGCGCGCCATAGGCGACCAGGTAGAGCGTGTCCGTCTGCCCCAGGTTGGTGGCGATCCACTGCACCCATGAACTGGTGGGGCTGCCGAACTGCGCGATCAGCTGCGGCATGGCCAGCAGGGAGGAGGCGAAGATGACCGGGATGACGCCGGCGGTGTTGATCTTGATGGGGATGTAGGTGGTTGAACCGCCGTACTGGCGTCGTCCCACCATGCGCTTGGCGTACTGAACGGGAATGCGGCGGGTGGCCTGCTCGACGAACACCACCGCAAGTGTGGCAACCAGAATGACGGCGACCACCGCCAGGAAACGGGACAGTCCGCCGGACCCGCCCAGGATCGAGAAGAGGTTCTGCGGCATCTGGGCCACGATCGAAGTGAAGATCAGCAGGGACATGCCGTTGCCGATGCCGCGCTCGGTGATCAACTCGCCCAGCCACATGATCAGGCCGGTGCCGGCGGTCATGGTGACGATCATCAGCGCCAGGTTGAGCGGAGAGTCGTTGGGGATCACCGGAACCGAGCAGCCGGTGAACAGGTTACCGTTGGCGGCCGTGGCCACGATGGTGGCCGATTGGAGCACACCGAGCCCGATGGTCAGGTAGCGGGTGTACTCGGTGAGCTTGGCGGTACCGGACTGCCCCTCCTTGTACAGCTCCTCAAGGCGCGGGATCACCACGCGCAACAGCTGAATGATGATGGAGGCGGTGATGTAGGGCATGATGCCCAGCGCGAACACACTGAGCTGCAATAGGGCGCCGCCGGAGAAGACGTCGATGAGGCCGAGCAGTCCCTCATCCGAACTCTGCCCCACACAGATCTGCACGTTGGCCAGATCCACGCCGGGGGTGGGCAGCACCGAGCCGAAGCGGAACAACGCCATGATTCCCAGGGTGAACAGGAGCTTTCTCCTCAGATCCGGCGTCTTGAACGCCTGGATGAATGCATTGAACACTCGGTCTCCTGTGTACGGCTGATGGTTGGACGTGGGGCGGCGTGCCCACCGGCGCATATTACGCATCGGCGGACGCCCGGACCGCACCCGGAGGACACCCCCAGAGTACAGCCCTGGGCCACCCTACCCCTCCGGGCCGCCGACACCACGCCCGTGGGGCCCTGGGGAACGGGGTATCGGTCACGCGAGAGAACTGTTACCGGGCGATCCGAGGATCCTCACGCTGCGACGGCGGTGACCGCACAAGAACTCAGGCCGGGTACCGGGGTCATCCCCGGCCCGGCCTGAGCCCTTGTGTCTGCTATGCGCTCCGGTCACCCCAGCATTGGCGGCCGGGGCCCGATCAGCGACCCGCGAGCGTTCCTCCCGCGGCCTCGACCTTCTCCTTGGCGGAGTTGGACCAGGCATCGACGGTGATATCGAGTTTCACCGCCACGTCACCGCCGCCCAGGACCTTGACCGGCTTGCCCTTGCGCACAGCACCCCGGGCCACCAGGTCCTCGACGCCGATCTGGCCGCCTTCCGGGAACAGTTCGGCAATGCGCCCGACGTTCACGGGCTGATACTCGACCCGGTTCGGGTTGCGGAAACCGCGCAGCTTGGGCAGACGCATGTGCAGCGGCATCTGGCCACCCTCGAAACCGGGGCGGACCCGGTAGCGAGCCTTGGTGCCCTTGGTGCCGCGACCGGCGGTCTTGCCCTTGGAGGCCTCACCCCGACCCACACGGGTCTTGGCCTTCTTGGCCCCCGGAGCGGGGCGGAGGTCGTGCAGACGAATGATCTGCCCCTCCTCGTGTTTCTTCGTGTCAGCCATCTCAGGCCTCCTCAACGGTGACGAGGTGCGCCACCTTGGCGATCATGCCGCGCACCGACGGGTTGTCCTCGCGGACCACGGACTGGCGGATCCGGCGCAGGCCAAGGGACTTGAGGGTCTCGCGCTGACGACGGGTGCCCCCGATGCCGGAACGGACCTGAGTGACCTTGATCTGCCGGGCGTCCGGCTGTGTCTTTGCGGTAGCTGCGTCAGCCATCACACACCCACTCCTTCAGCGGCCTTCTCGGCCTCCTTCTTCTCGGCCTCGGCGCGCTTGGCGGCCTCGCCCTCGGCGCGGGCGCGCAGCATCGACTGCGGCGCGATCTCCTCCAGGGGCAGGCCCCGGCGAACCGCGACCGTCTCCGGCTGCTCAAGCTGCTTGAGCGCGGCAACCGTCGCGTGGACGATGTTGATCGCGTTCGAGGAGCCGAGCGACTTCGACAGAATGTCGTGCACGCCGGCGCACTCCAGGACGGCGCGCACCGGACCGCCGGCGATGACTCCGGTACCGGGTGAGGCCGGACGCAGCAGCACAATGCCGGCAGCGTCCTCGCCCTGGACCAGGTGCGGAATGGTGCGCCGGATCATCGGGACGTGGAAGAACTCCTTCTTCGCCGCCTCGACGGCCTTGGCAATGGCGGCGGGAACTTCCTTCGCCTTGCCATAGCCGACGCCGACCGTGCCCTCTCCGTCACCGACGACGACCAGCGCCGTGAAGGTGAAGCGGCGGCCGCCCTTGACGACCTTGGACACGCGGTTGATGGTGACGACGCGCTCGATGTACTTGTCGTCATTGCCCCGGCCGGTGCCCCGGTCGCGGCGGTCGTTGTTGCGGTCACGGCGCCCGCGGCCCTCGCCGCGGTCGCTCTCACGCCGGGCCGAGCCGTCGGACGACGCGGACCTGTCTCGCTGCGGTGCAGCCATCAGAAACTCCTTAGCTTTCTCGTCGTCTGGCTCAGAACTCCAGGCCGCCCTCGCGGGCGCCCTCGGCTACGGCCGCGACGCGACCGTGGTACTTGAATCCGCCGCGGTCGAACACGACCTTCTCAATACCGAGCGCCTTGGCGCGCTCGGCCACCAACTCGCCGACGCGGCGGGCGGCGCCGACCTTGTGCCCCTCGACGCCCCGTGCGGCGGCCTCGTGAGTGGATGCGGAGCAGAGCGTGTGGCCGATCGTGTCGTCGATGACCTGCGCCACCATGTGGCGGTTGGATCGACTGACGACCAGCCGCGGGCGCTCGGGCGTACCGCCCACGCGCTTGCGCACACGCTGGTGGCGGATCTTGCGGGCGACGGCCTTGGTCTTGTCCCTCTTGATCGCGTAAGCCATGGTCACTTACCAGCCTTTCCGACCTTGCGGCGCACGTTCTCGCCGGCGTAACGCACGCCCTTGCCCTTGTAGGGCTCCGGCGGACGGATCTTGCGAATGTTCGCGGCGACCTCGCCGACCTGCTCCTTGGAGATGCCCGAGACGATCACCTTGGTGGTGCCGTCCACCTTCAACTCGATGCCCTGGGGAGCATCGACTACAACGGTGTGGGAGAAACCGAGGGACAGTTCGACGCCGGTGCCCTTCTGGGCGGCGCGGTAACCGGTGCCGACGATCTCCAACTGCTTGGAGTAACCCTCGGTGACACCGATGACCATGTTGTTGATCAGCGTCCGGGAAAGGCCGTGCAGCGAACGCGAGCGGCGCTCGTCATCGGGGCGGGACACCAGGATGGAGCCGTCCTCCTGGCGCTCGACCGTCAGCGGCTGGGCGATGGTGCGGGTCAGAGTACCCTTGGGGCCCTTGACCGTCACCTCGTTCCCCTCAATGGTGACGTCCACTCCGGCGGGAACCGGGACGGGAAGGCGTCCAATACGAGACATGGTTCTTCTCCGCTCCTTCTCTCACCAGACGTAGGCGAGCACTTCGCCGCCTACGCCCCGGGACTCCGCCTGCCGGTCGGTCAGCAGACCGGAGGAGGTGGACAGGATCGCCACCCCCAGGCCCCCGAGGACCTTGGGCAGGTTGGTGGACTTCGCGTACACACGCAGACCGGGCTTGGAGATGCGCTTGAGGCCCTGGATGGCGCGCTGCCGGTTGGAGCCGTACTTCAGGTTCAGCGTCAGCGTCTTCCCGACCTGTGCGTCAGTCACCTCGTATCCGTCGATGTAGCCCTCGGACTGAAGCATCTTGGCGATGTTCACCTTCAGCTTGCTGGAGGGCATGGAGACGGTCTCGTGGTATGCATTGTTGGCATTGCGCAGACGAGTCAGCATGTCTGCGATTGGGTCTGTCATTGTCATTAGTGGGCCTGCGCCCTTCCTCGTCGCGGTTTCCTCCTCGGACCTGCGACGTAAGTTCTTACCAGCTGGACTTGCTCACGCCGGGGAGCTGGCCGCTGAGGGCCATCTCGCGCAGGCAGATGCGGCACAGGCCGAACTTGCGATACACCGAGCGCGGCCGGCCGCAGCGCTGGCAGCGCGTGTAGGCCCGGACGCCGAACTTCGGCTTGCGGTTCGCCTTCGCGATCAGAGAGGTCTTTGCCATGTCACTTCTCCTTGAAGGGGAAGCCGAGCTGCTTAAGCAGCGAGCGGGCCTCCTCGTCGGTCTTGGCCGTGGTGACCACGGTAATGTCCATACCGCGCACGCGGTCGATGGCGTCGGGATCGATCTCGTGGAACACGGACTGCTCGGTGAGACCGAAGGTGTAGTTGCCGTTGCCGTCGAACTGCTTCGGGCTGAGCCCGCGGAAGTCGCGGATGCGCGGCAGTGAGATGGAGATCAGCCGGTCCAGGAACTCCCACATGCGGTCGCCGCGCAGCGTGGCGTGGGCACCGATGGGCTGGCCCGCACGCAGCTTGAACTGGGCGATCGACTTGCGCGCCCGCGTGACCTGCGGCTTCTGGCCGGTGATGGCCGCGAGGTCACGGATCGCGCCCTCGATCAGCTTGGAGTCGTGGGCGGCCTCACCCACACCCATGTTGACGACGACCTTGGTGACGCGCCCGACCTCCATGACGTTGGAGTGATTGAACTCCTCCTGCAGGGCGGGACGCACCTGGTCGGTGTACTTGGCCTTCAGTCGCGGAGCGACAGCCTTGGCCGTGGTCTCAACGGTGTTCTCGGCCATGGTCACAGATCCTCCCCGGACTTCTTGGCGTAGCGCACGCGCACCGTGCGCTTGCGGCCGTTGGGACGCACGCCCTCCTCGACCCGGAAACCGACGCGCGTACGCTGCTTGGTCTTGGGGTCGATGGGCATCACGTTGGAGATGTGGATGGGTGCCTCGACGGTCTCGATGCCACCGGCGCGGGCCCCCTGGGCGGTCTGGGTGGGGCGCGTGTGCTTGGTGACGCGCTGCACACCCTCAACGACGACCCGGTCCTCCTTCGGAATGACCCGAAGGACACGGCCGGTCTTGCCCTTGTCCTTGCCGGCGATGACGATGACCTGGTCGCCCTTCTTTACGCGTGCCATGGGTCAGATCACCTCCGGGGCTAGTGAAACGATACGCATGAACTTCTTCTCGCGAAGCTCACGGCCGACGGGGCCGAAAATGCGCGTGCCGCGCGGCTCACCGTCCTTATCCCTGATGATGACGGCCGCATTCTCATCGAAGCGGATGTACGAGCCGTCCGGGCGGCGACGTTCCTTGGCGGCGCGCACCACCACCGCCCTGACGACCTCGCCCTTCTTGACGTTGCCGCCGGGGATGGCGTCCTTAACGGTGGCGACGATCTGGTCGCCGATGCCCGCATAGCGCCGACCCGAGCCGCCGAGTACCCGGATGCAAAGGATCTCCTTGGCACCGGTGTTGTCGGCGACCTTCAGTCGCGACTCCTGCTGGATCATTGAGTGTTCTCCTGTCGTCGAGCCGGTTCTCAACCCGCGCCTGGCGGGATGAGCCTGGCCGAACGTTCTTCCTGCATGTGCGCACGACCCACCGACGGCGGGTCTGGTCTCGGCACGCCGATGCCGACAGACACACGCGCACTGGCACGAGGTCTCTGCCGGGCGCACCGAGGGCGCGCGCAACTCCCCAACCCTAGTGCAATGCCGGGAATGGCCGGTAGTCGAGCCGGAAGTACGGGCCTGTGCCTTTGCTCACCACTGTGAGCCGACCGGCCGTGCCACCTCTACGAGGTGGCAGCGGGCTTCTCCCGAGCCGGGGCGGGCCTCAACGATTCGGACAATCGGGACAACTCAGAAGGAAGTCGGCCATGCCGGTAACTCGCACCGATGCCCTGTAAGCTCGCTGCCACTGTACGCGATCGCCCAGAAAGGCAATCATGGCCCCTTCCGATGCAGCTGCGTCCTTGCAGCTCCCCGGCTATCTCCGCCTGCGCAACTTACCCGAGTTCAACCAGTGGTCTTTACACTTCGACGTCGGCGGACCGCGCACGGCCGAGCGAGTCGCCGAGCTCGGCCACGAGCCCAACGGTTACTTCTGGGCCGGTGTGGTTCAGCGTCTGGTCGAGCTTGGTGAGCTCCCCGAAGTCGAGACCGACCCCGAGGGCGACACGTTCAGTGCCTATGGCACCCGCACCTTGATGGAACGGCTGTCGCAAGCGCTCGTTCCGTACTTGACGGATCCAGGCGCACTGACCGCCCTCGTCACTGCGGCAGACGCGGACGGTTTCGACTTCGACGACTGATTCCCCACTGCCTCACTTGGACCGCCCTAGATGCTGTCTCAGGCGGTCCAACCGGGGGAACCGGGTCCAACTGGGGGGAACGCGGTCCAAGTAGGTGCACCCCTCCTGCGCCTGCCCATCACGCCACGCACCGCGCGCACCGGGACGCGCACACAAACAACCACCCGGAGGCCCCACCACGAGGTCGAACACGAAGAGCCCCGACAGCTCTCCGTCCAATAAGACGACGCCGCAGCCCGGGCTGCCCCGGAGGCTGCGACGTCGTCGTTGTGATGAGGGCGGAGCGGACCAGCGATCTACCGGCCCCTACGAGCGGTCACTTGGCCTTCTCAATGATCTCCACCAGCCGCCAGCGCTTAGTCGCGCTGAGCGGACGCGTCTCCATGATGAGCACGAGGTCGCCGGGGTGGGCGTCGTTGTGCTCGTCGTGGACCTTGTACTTCTTCGAGCGACGCAGCACCTTGCCGTACAGGGAGTGCTTGTAGCGCTCCTCCACCTCTACGACGATGGTCTTCTGCATCTTGTCCGACACGACGTAACCGCGACGCACCTTGCGGTGGTTGCGCTCCGGGGCGCCGGCCTGCTCTTTCTGGCTGGTCTCGTCCTGGGTGGTCTGCTCGCTCACTTGGCCTCCTCCTCGGTGCTCGGAGCGGTACGGATGCCGAGCTCGCGCTCGCGCACGATGGTGTAAATGCGGGCGATGTCCCGACGCACGGCCTTCATGCGGCCGTGATCCTCGAGCTGCCCGGTCGCCGAGGCGAACCGGAGGTTGAACAGCTCGGCCTTCGCCTTGGAGAGCTCCTCTGCGAGTCGCTCATTGTCCATGGCGTCCAGGTCGGCGGGGGTCAGCCCCTTGGAACCGATGGCCATCAGACATCACCACCCTCACGAGTCACGAAACGGGTTTTCATCGGAAGCTTGGCCTGGGCGCGACGCATGGCCTCACGGGCGAGGTCGACGTCAACGCCGCCCAGCTCGAACATGATGCGTCCGGGCTTGACGTTGGCAATCCACCACTCCGGCGCACCCTTACCGGAGCCCATACGGGTCTCGGCCGGCTTCTTGGTCAGCGGACGGTCCGGGAAGATGTTGATCCACACCTTTCCGCCGCGCTTGATGTGGCGGGTCATGGCGATACGAGCCGCCTCGATCTGCCGGTTGGTGACGTAGGCGGGCTCGAGGGCCTGAATGCCGTAGTCGCCGAAGGAGATCTGGTTGCCGCCCTTGGACATGCCCGAACGGTGCGGGCGGTGCTGCTTGCGGTACTTGGTACGGCGGGGGATGAGCACGGCTCAGGCCTCCGTTCCCTGATCGGGGGCAGCGTTCTCTGGGGCCGGCGCCTGCTCGACCTGCTGCTCGCTTTGGCGCGGGGCGCGCTCACCGCGGCGTCCGCGACGCTCACCGCGACCGCGTCCACGCGGGGTGGACTCGGCCTGCTGGCGGGCGAACTCGCGCTCGGTCATGTCGCCCTTGTAGATCCACACCTTCACGCCGATGCGACCGAAGGTGGTCCTGGCCTCGTAGAAGCCGTAGTCAATGTTCGCCCGCAGGGTGTGCAGCGGCACGCGGCCCTCTCGGTAGAACTCGCTACGACTCATCTCGGCGCCGCCGAGACGGCCGGAGCACTGTACCCGCACGCCCTTGGCGCCGGCGCGCATGGCCGATTGCAGCCCGCGGCGCATGGCGCGGCGGAAGGAGACACGGCTGGCCAGCTGCTCGGCGATGCCCTGGGCGACCAGCTGCGCATCCATATCGGGGTTGCGCACCTCGAGGATGTTGAGCTGGACCTGCTTCCCGGTCAGCTTCTCGAGCTGACCCCGCAGGCGCTCGGCCTCCACGCCACGCCGACCGATGACGATGCCGGGTCGGGCGGTGTGCAGGTCGATGCGAACCCGGTCTCGGGTGCGCTCGATGTCGACCTTGGAGATGCCGGCGCGCTCCATGCCGTCCTCCATGAGACGGCGGATCTTGACATCCTCGTCCACGAAGTCGCGGTACCGCTGACCGGGCTTGGTGGAGTCGGCGAACCAGCGTGAACGGTGGTCCGTGGTGATGCCCAGGCGGAACCCGGTCGGGTTGACCTTCTGCCCCATTACCGGGCTCCTTCCTGCTTGGGGGCGTCGGCGCGGTCGCCGACGACTACGGTGATGTGACTGGTGCGCTTGAGGATGCGGGCCGCACGCCCCTGGGCGCGTGGGCGGAACCGCTTGAGGGTAGGTCCCTCGTCTGCGTACACCTCGGTGATGAACAGGTCGTTCTCGTCGAAGCGCTCACCGTCGCGCTCGGCCTTGTACCGGGCGTTGGCGATCGCGGACTCGATGACCTTGCGGACGGGCACCGCAGCGGCCTGCGGTGCGAAACGCAGCACGCCCACGGCGTCGACGGCGCGCTTGCCGCGGACCACGTCCACGACCCGGCGTGCCTTCATCGGCGTGCAGCGCACGTATTTGGCCTGCGCCTTGGCTTCCATGTTCTTGCCTCTCAAACTCTCCGGCGCCCGTCAGCGACGCGCCTTGCGGTCGTCCTTGACGTGCCCACGGAAGGTGCGGGTGGGAGCGAACTCACCGAGCTTGTGACCCACCATGGACTCCGTCACGAACACCGGGACGTGCTTGCGGCCGTCGTGAACGGCGAAGGTGTGCCCGATGAAGTCCGGCGTGATCACCGAACGACGGGACCAGGTCTTGATGACATTCTTGGTGCCCTTCTCGTTCTGGACGTCCACCTTCTTCTGCAGGTGGTCGTCGACGAAGGGACCCTTCTTAAGGCTTCGCGACATGACTGGCTCCTATCAGCGCTTCTTGCCGGTCCGGCGACGGCGCACGATAAGCCTGTCACTGGACTTGTTGGGACGACGGGTACGGCCCTCAGGCTTACCCCAGGGCGAGACGGGGTGACGGCCACCGGAGGTGCGGCCCTCACCACCGCCGTGGGGGTGATCCACCGGGTTCATGACCACACCGCGGACGGTCGGGCGCACGCCCTTCCAGCGCATGCGGCCGGCCTTACCCCAGTTGATGTTCGCCTGCTCGGCGTTGCCGACCTCGCCGACGGTCGCCCGGCAGGCGGCCTCAACATTGCGGATCTCACCGGAGGGCATGCGCAGCTGCGCGTACTTGCCCTCCTTGGCGACCAGCTGCACCGAGGTGCCGGCGCTGCGGGCGATCTTCGCACCTCCTCCGGGGCGCAGCTCGACGGCGTACACCACGGTACCGGTGGGGATGTTGCGCAGCGGCAGGCAGTTACCGGGCTTGATGTCGGCCTCGGGACCGGACTCGACGCGGTCGCCCTGGCGCAGCCCCTCGGGGGCGAGGATGTAGCGCTTCTCGCCGTCCAGGTAGTGCAGCAGGGCGATACGGGCGGTGCGGTTGGGGTCGTACTCGATGTGCGCCACCTTCGCGGGCACGCCGTCCTTGTCATGCCGACGGAAGTCGATCAGGCGGTAGGCGCGCTTGTGGCCACCGCCCTTATGGCGGGTGGTGATACGGCCGGTTGAGTTACGGCCACCGGACTTGCTCAGCGGCCGCACCAACGACTTCTCGGGCCGACTGCGGGTCAACTCGCTGAAGTCGGCCACGGATGCGCCGCGGCGACCCGGGGTCGTCGGCTTGTACTTACGGATTCCCATCTCGATCTTCTACCTTCCGTGTCAGTCCGTCACGTCGCCGAAGATGTCGATGGTGCCCTCACGCAGTGTCACGATCGCGCGCTTGGTGTCCTTCGACTTGCCGATGCCCGTGCGGGTGCGGTGGGTCTTGCCGCGACGATTGAGCGTGTTCACCGAGGCGACCTTGACATCGAAGATGGACTCGATGGCGATCTTGATCTCGGTCTTATTGGCGTCCGGGGCCACCAGGAAGGTGTACTGCCCGCGGTCCATGCAGGCGTAGGACTTCTCGGAGACGACCGGCGCAATGATGACGTCGCGGGGGTTCTTGCTCTTCACGAAGCTCACTTGGACTCCTCCTCACCCTTGCCCAGGAAGGCGTCCAGGGCGGCGGCGGTGAAGACGACGTCGTCGGAGTTGAGGACGTCGTAGGTGTTCAGCTGGTCCGCCTGGAGCACGTGCGCCTCGGGGGCGTTGCGCAGACTGAGGCGGGTGAGGTCGTCGTCACCCAGGGCGACCACCAGGGACTTGGGACGGTCCGTGAGGTTACGCAGGGCGGCGAGCGCCGACTTGGTGGACGGCTTCTTGGCGGTGACGAACTCGGTGATGACGTGGATGCGGCCGTTGCGGGCGCGGTCCGACAGCGCCGAACGCAGCGCCGCGGCCTTCATCTTCTTCGGGGTCCGCTGGGAGTAGTCGCGCGGCTGCGGGCCGTGAACGGTGCCGCCGCCGGTGAACTGGGGGGCGCGGATGGAGCCCTGCCGAGCCCGGCCGGTGCCCTTCTGGCGGTACGGCTTGCGGCCGCCGCCACGGACCATTCCACGAGTCTTGGTGGCGTGGGTGCCCTGGCGGGCCGCCGCCAGCTGGGCGACGACCACCTGGTGCATCAGCGGAATGTTGGGCTCGACGTCGAAGATCTCGCCGGGCAGCTCCGCGGTGCCGGTCTTGGCGCCCTCGGAGTCGACGATGTCGACGGTAATGGTCTTAGCCATGGTGTCAGGCTCCCTTCACGGCGGTGCGGATGACGACCACCGAGCCCTTGGGGCCGGGGATGGCGCCGCCCATGAGCAGCACGCCCTTGTCGGTGTCGACGCCGCGGACCTTGAGGTTCTGGACGGTCGTGGTGGCGTGGCCCATGCGGCCGGCCATGCGCAGGCCCTTGAAAATGCGGCCCGGCGTGGCGCAGGCGCCGACGGAGCCGGGCTTGCGGTGGTTGCGGTGGGCGCCGTGCGAGGCTCCGACGCCGGCGAAGCCGTGCCGCTTCATAGTTCCGGCAAAGCCCTTGCCCTTGGAGGTGCCGGTGACGTCGACGAGCTGGCCGACCTCGAAGGTGTCGGCCTTCAACTCCTGGCCGGGGGTGAACTCGCCGGCGAGCGAGGTGCGCACCTCGGCCACGTGCCGGCGCGGGGCGACCCCGGCCTTGGCGAAGTGGCCGGCGAGAGGCTTGGTGACCTTGCGCTCGTCAATGTCGCCGAAGGCGAGCTGGACGGCCTCGTAGCCGTCGGTCTCGACGGTGCGGACCTGAGTGACCACGTTGGTGTCCACGCGCACGACCGTCACCGGACGCAGAGCACCGCTGTCATCCCAGACCTGGGTCATGCCGAGCTTGGTGCCGAGCAGCGCCTTCGTGGGCGCCGCGGAGGGCGGATTGGTTGTCATGGCTTCAGTCCTCAGAGCTTGATCTCAATGTTGACGTCAGCCGGCAGGTCGAGCCGCATGAGCGAGTCGACGGCCTTCGGCGTCGGGTCGACGATGTCAATCAGCCGCTTGTGCGTGCGCATCTCGAAGTGCTCACGGCTGTCCTTGTACTTGTGGGGCGACCGGATGACGCAGAACACGTTCTTCTCGGTCGGCAGCGGCACCGGACCCACGACCGTCGCGCCCGCGCGGGTCACGACGTCGACGATCTTGCGCGCCGAGGAGTCAATGACCTCGTGGTCGTAGGACTTGAGCCGGATGCGGATCTTCTGTCCCGCCATGGCGCCTAACCTCTCTTGCTTTCGGTGACCGGTCCACGCGCTCGGGCGTGTCGCTTCGCGACGCGCACCTCGACCCCTGCGGGCTGGTGAACCGGCCTGGACACACGGAAACCCGATGGCGATCGGGTCCGTCAGACTGGATTCCGGGGTGGGCCCCCGGTGCGGCCTAAGCGGGCTGGGTGTCCGCCGGCTGGCCTACGTTATCAGCGCTCGGCCCAGATGCGGAAGCCGAGCGACCCCGCCGGGCCTGTGAGACCGCGCACGGGTCCACGCGCTCGGGCGTGTCGCAAGGGCCCCGATACTCCCGGCATCATTGGTCCTGTGAGTCACGTGTGGCGCACAATGCCCGTGCGCCAAAGGTATACGCCGTCGAGCAGGACACCGAGTGCCAACACCACGGCCCACCAGGGGAAGCGCGGCACCTGCGGACGCGCGCCCGCGACCACCTGCGGGGCGGACGTCGCAATCCGCTCTCCCGTCACCAGAATCCGGTGGGTGTTGACACCCAGGGGCGTACACGTCACCAGGGTCACCAGGTCTCGCTCCGAGTCCGCCCGCAGCTCCTCGGTCTGCGCGGGCTCGACGACCTTGGTCTCGATGACGCGGTAGGTGAGCACCTCTCCGAAGACTTCAATGGTGAACTCGTCGCCGGCGGAGACCCGGTTGAGATTGGTGAACATGGTCGCAGTCGCCAGGCCCCGATGCCCGGTGATCACGGCTCTGGTGCCCACGCCGCCCACGGGCAGCGAAGTCCCCTCCAGGTGTCCCAGACCCTCCAGGAGGGTCTCATCGGAGGTTCCGTGGTAGACGGGCAGGTCCAGGTCAATCGCAGCGATGCGCAGCCGCGCCATCAGCCCGTCGCCGTTGGCATCCAGGATCGCACCGTAGTCGAGCTCGGCTCCGGAGTGTCCCCTGCCGACCGGCACGTTACCGTTGGCCTCTAAGACGGCTCCGGCGCTGAGAGCCGCGTTGTACGCCCGTGCCCGCGCCAACTGTGTGGCGGCGTCGGGATGCGCGTGCTCAACCGCCTCGGCGTAGTCCGACACCACCTTGGACTGGTTGTACTGGGAGATCCGACTCGCAGCGGTCGGGTAGGCGAATACGAGCATGCCGACCAGGGCCAGCAGAGCCGATACCAGGGCCGAACGCGATAGGCGCCACGTTACAGCTTCGCCCCGGATGCTGCGAGAGAGCCCGGGCCTGAGGGAGCTCAACGGCGGTTATCCTCTCCTGAAGCTGTCCTGAAGTTACCGACACGCGCACGGCGTGGCGGGAAGAATCATGCCCTCCCCGCCACGCCGTCAGGCTTCTAAGCCCACAGACATGGTCCGCTGACACGGCCGCTTATATGGCCTGCTGACAAGCCCTATTGCCAAGAGCTACTGCCAAGAGCAACTGGCAAAACATAGCCCCGGAGTCAGTCGCAGTGTCATCGCCGTCGGGTCAGTCCTGCGAGTCCCGCCTCTTCGAACGGGAGACGAAGGCCCTGCCGACCCCGATCATCACGAAGACGGTGCCGGCCAGCATCATCAGCAGCGCACCGTTGGCGCCCGTGAGGGGCAGCTGCGGAACGTTCTGCTTGGTGTTGGGCACCGTCAGGTCGTAGCCGGCATTCGCGGTCAGTCCGGCCGTGACGGTCAACGGTGCATCGGCGTTGGCCGGCAGCACGTATCCGGCCGGCGCCGCGGTCTCCACCAGCACGTAGCAGCGCTGGGTGCGCTCGGGCACGACCGTGGTGTCCGTGGCCGCACCGGCCTTCTGATCAACGAACAGGCCCGCAATGTAGACCAATCCGTCCCCGTCCGAGGTGAACTCGGTGGCACCGTTGACCGCGATCGGGCCGCCGGTCTTGACGGCGTTGTCGCATGAGGCGGCATAGGGGTCCGCGGCGTTGTAGACCTGGAAGGTCGCCCCCTGGAGGGCCTTGCTGTTGTCCTGGTCGAGCTTGGTCAGGCGCGCGTCGCCCCACGAGGCGACGACCTTGTTGGTGGGTGTGCCCGGCTCATTAGGAGGCGTCACGGGCGGCTGTTCCGGGGTGGCTCCCGACGTGGTGTCGACGTACAGATTAGCGGTGTTCTCAATCACTCCGGAGGCGGGCACGCTCACGGCCCTGGCGTTGAACACGACCTCGATCTGTGCGTTCGGCTGGGTCTTCAGGTAGGCCAGACCGGCCTGGTTGAAGCCGACCGATACGGTCTGCCCGTTAGTCGCCGTGTAGTAGGACGGGTCGACGTCAGTGCCGTTTATCTTCACCGAGGCGACGGCCCCGTCGGAGAGGTTGGAGTCCAGCGGGTCAGAGATCACGAAGTACTTGAACGAGTCGGTTGTGACGATGCTAGGAACCTTCGCCGTCACCGGGAAAGAGATCTGGTCATCGGCGTTAAGGCCGTTGGCGGTCACGCTCACACTCTTGGTGGGGGCCAGGACGACGACGTTCTTCGGGTAGACGTTCACGTCATACAGCCAGTTCCCATCGGCGCTGGCAGTGTTGGCCGCGTTGTTCGGGAAGGGAATGGTCACCAGGAAGGCGCGGCATCGGTCTGGACCGTACTGGGCGCACTGGTCTCGCACACCAGGTGCGCGGCCACCGGCAGCGGGTTGATACTGGTCTGGCCATTGCCGTCCGTGGCAGCACTGGCCGTGCCCGCATCGAAGGTGTAGTTGCCGAACTGCGGCGTACGGTTGTCGGAGCCGCACGCGTCTGCGGGAACCAGGACGTCGGCCAGACCGTCCCACGCCCCCTGGGTGGTCAGATCGAGGTTCGTGATCCGGTAGGCCGTGAAGACGACCCCCGCAACGGGGTCGCCGCCGGTGGCGGTCAGACCATCAGCCGTTCCGTCGGCAGTGAGCGAACCTGCCTCGTACTTGTGGATCAGGATCGATCCGGTGGCCCCGGTGTCGATGTTGGCCAGGTCGGCAGCCTGGGCCGTGACTGCCGTGCCCAGGGCCCTGGGCACGGCGCAGGTGTCCGCGAAGAGAGTTTCGCATGAGGATGAGCGTCCTTTCAGCGTCCGGTTTTGCGGTGGATGAGATGGCTGGAGATGGGCATGCGATCGTCATTGCGAGGGTCGTATCGTCCCGGAGCCTGCTGACGTGCTGCCCGACGCCTTAGTACGACGGAGCTTGCTACTCAGGGAACTGGCGGAGCCGCAACGGAGTGACCCGCTGGCCCCGACTGCGGCCGCCGCACCCCCTGAGTGTTGAAGGACACGCGTAGAACGGGACGAAGTCATGGCACTCCAGCTCGAGAACGACGGACCGCAGTTTCGAGAGTCGCCTCGAAGCGCCTTTCGAACACCTAAGAAGGCTACGGCAGGTTTTCTGAATGTCTTGCACGGCCAGGATGCGTTAAGGCTTCGAATAGACTCTCGTCAGGCACTATCGAATAATGACATCAGCGACTTACCGAGTCTTCGGATTTACGGCCATGGGGGCGACTCGTGTTTGCAACACGCCGCCCTGCCGCACCTCTTCGGCAACCGCCCATGTGCCAGACCCCCTAATCCGCTTCCGCCGCGAAAAGAGGGTCCCCTTCCCCGGCCTCACGGCCGGGGAAGGGGACCCTCCCGAGTAGTGCGCCCGAAAACGCCTCAGAGCGGACGGAACGTCACTTGATGATCTTGGTGACGCGACCGGAGCCGACGGTGCGGCCACCCTCACGGATGGCGAAGCCGAGGCCCTCCTCCATGGCGATGGGCTGGATCAGCTGCACCGACATCTCGGTGGTGTCGCCAGGCATGACCATCTCGGTGCCCTCGGGCAGCGTGATGACGCCGGTGACGTCGGTGGTACGGAAGTAGAACTGCGGACGGTAGTTGGAGTAGAAGGGGTTGTGGCGACCGCCCTCATCCTTGGTAAGGATGTAGACGTGCCCCTCGAACTCGGTGTGCGGGGTGATTGAGCCCGGCTTGCAGACGACCTGCCCGCGCTCGACGTCCTCACGACGGGTACCGCGCAGCAGCAGACCACAGTTCTCACCGGCCCAGGCCTCGTCCATGGATTTGTGGAACATCTCAATGCCGGTGACGGTGGTCTTCTGCGCCTCGCGGATACCGAGAATCTCGACCTCGGAGTTGATCGGCAGCTTGCCGCGCTCCACACGCCCGGTGACGACGGTGCCGCGACCGGTGATGGTGAAGACGTCCTCAATGGGCATGAGGAAGGGCTTGTCCATGTCACGCACGGGGGTCGGGATGTACTCGTCCACCGCGTCCATGAGCTCCTTGATCTTGCCGGCCCACTCGGCGTCGCCCTCAAGGGCCTTGAGCGCGGACACGCGGATCACGGGCGCCTCGTCGCCGTCGTAGTCCTGGGACGACAGCAGCTCACGGACCTCCATCTCGACCAGCTCGAGGAGCTCCTCGTCCTCGACCATGTCGGACTTGTTCAGCGCAACCAGCAGCGCGGGCACACCCACCTGGCGGGCGAGCAGGACGTGCTCGCGGGTCTGCGCCATGGGGCCGTCGGTAGCGGCGACCACGAGGATGGCGCCGTCCATCTGCGCGGCACCGGTGATCATGTTCTTGATGTAGTCGGCGTGGCCGGGGGCGTCCACGTGGGCGTAGTGGCGCTTGTCGGTCTCGTACTCGACGTGCGCGATGTTGATGGTGATACCGCGCTGGCGCTCCTCAGGAGCCTTGTCGATCTCGTCGAAGGGGGTGAAGGGGTTGAGGTCCGGGTACTCGTCGTGCAGGACCTTCGAGATTGCGGCGGTCAGCGTCGTCTTGCCGTGGTCGACGTGACCGATCGTTCCGATGTTGACGTGCGGCTTGGTCCGCTCGAACTTGGCCTTGGCCACTGGTGTCCTCCTGGGACTCGGGTAGTTCTCTTCGTCGGGAGTCGACTAGCACATGGTAGCCGCATCGACTGTGAGAATGTCTACGGATGAATTGTTGGAAATCTTACTTGGATGGGTTGCCCCGGACGCAATTCCGGGGCGCCCGGGGCCGGGTGAATCGGCTCTCGCCGTCAGCGCCCGACCCCGGACGCAGCCGCGGGTTACTCGCCCTTGGCCTTGGCGATGACCTCGTCGGCGA
Source organism: Actinomyces sp. (assembly GCF_030530635.1). Taxonomy (GTDB): domain Bacteria; phylum Actinomycetota; class Actinomycetes; order Actinomycetales; family Actinomycetaceae; genus Actinomyces. Next base: position 12,170 of record NZ_JAUMUL010000013.1, on the reverse strand, counting down.
CGTTCTTGGGAACCTCGGCATAGGAGTCGAACTCCATTGAGTACACGGCGCGGCCCTGCGTCTTGGAGCGCAGGTCGCCCACGTATCCGAACATCTCCGACAGCGGAACGACGGCCTTGATGACCTTCACGCCCTGCGCGTCCTCCATGGACTGGACCATGCCGCGCCGGGAGTTCAGGTCGCCGATGACGTCGCCCATGTACTCCTCCGGGGTGCGCACCTCGACGGCCATGACCGGCTCGAGCAGAACCGGCTTGGCCTTCTTGGCACCCTCCTTGAAGGCCATCGATCCGGCGATCTTGAAGGCCATCTCAGAGGAGTCGACCTCGTGGTAGCCGCCGTCGACCAGGGTGGCCTTGACATCGACCATGGGGTAGCCGGCCAGTACGCCGGTGGTCATGGCCTCCTGCACACCGGCGTCGACGCTCGGGATGAACTCCCGCGGCACACGGCCACCGGTGATGGCGTTGACGAACTCGTAGTGCTTGTTCGCCTCCTCTTCGTCCGTCTCGTCGACGACGAGCGGCTCGAAGGCCATGAGCACCTTCGCGAACTGGCCGGAACCACCGGTCTGCTTCTTGTGGGTGTACTCGACCTTCTCGACCTTCTTGCGGATGGTCTCGCGGTAGGCGACCATCGGGTTACCGACATTCGCCTCAACCTTGAACTCACGGCGCATGCGATCGACGAACACGTCCAGGTGCAGCTCACCCATGCCGCCGATGACCGTCTGCCCGGTCTCCTCGTCGAGCTCGACCGTGAAGGTCGGGTCCTCCTCGGAGAGCTTCTGGATCGCCACACCCAGTTTCTCCTGGTCGCCCTTGGTCTTGGGCTCGATGGCGACGTGGATCACCGGGTCCGGGAAGGTCATCGACTCCAGGATGATCGGGTCGCCCTGGGCGCACAGGGTGTCACCGGTGGTGACATCCTTCAGCCCGATGAAGGCGTAGATGTGGCCGGCGTGGGCCTCCTCCACCGGGTTCTCCTTGTTGGAGTGCATCTGGAAGAGCTTGCCGACGCGCTCCTTGCGCCCCTTGGTGGCGTTGAGGACCGTGTCGCCCTGGGAGACCCTGCCGGAGTAGACACGCACGTACACGAGCTTGCCGTAGAAGGGGTGCGTGGCGACCTTGAAGGCCAGTGCGGAGAAGGGCTCGGTCTCGTTCGCCTTGCGGGTCAGTGCCTTGGACTCGTCGCCGGGGGCGTGCCCCTCGACGGCGGGCACGTCCAGCGGCGAGGGCAGGTAGTCCAGGACGCCGTCGAGCACGGGCTGGATACCCTTGTTCTTGAAGGCGGAGCCGGCGAAGACCGGGAAGGCCTGACCGGCGATGGTGAGCTTGCGGATGCCGCGCTTGATCTCGGCGACCGTGAGTTCCTCCCCCTCCAGGTACTTCTCCATGAGTTCGTCGTCGGCCTCGGCGACCGTCTCGACGAGCTCGCTGCGCAGCTGCTCGGCACGGGAGACGAGCTCGGCCGGGATGTCCTCGTACTCCACGACGCTGCCGCGGGTGTCCTTGCCGTCGGCGTCCTTCTCCGGGAAGCGGATCGCCCGCATCTCGATGACGTCTACGACGCCGGAGAACTCGTTCTCGGCGCCGATGGGGAAGTTGACGACGATCGGCGTGGCGTGGAGCCGGTCGCGGATCGTCTGCACGGAGAAGTCGAAGTCCGCGCCCAGCTTGTCCATCTTGTTGATGTAGCAGATGCGGGGCACGTTGTACTTGTCCGCCTGGCGCCACACCGTCTCGGACTGGGGCTCGACGCCCTCCTTGCCGTCGAAGACGGCGACCGCGCCGTCGAGCACACGCAGGGAGCGCTCGACCTCGACCGTGAAGTCGACGTGGCCGGGGGTGTCAATGATGTTGATCTGGTTGTCCTTCCAGAAGCAGGTGGTGGCCGCGGAAGTGATGGTGATACCGCGCTCCTGCTCCTGTTCCATCCAGTCCATCGTCGAAGCGCCGTCGTGCGTCTCGCCGATCTTGTAGTTGATGCCCGTGTAGAACAGGATGCGCTCGGTCACGGTCGTCTTGCCGGCATCGATGTGAGCCATGATGCCGATGTTGCGGACCTTGGTGAGGTCAGTCAGCACGTCTAGTGCCACTAGTGATGTCCTTCGTTCGTATGGTGTGGGATTTGGCGCCGCCCGGGCCCGGTGGGCCTGGGAGACCTCGGATGATTACCAGCGGTAGTGAGCGAAGGCCTTGTTGGACTCGGCCATTCGGTGCATGTCCTCACGCCGCTTGACGGCGGCGCCGAGACCGTTGGAGGCGTCCAGGATCTCGTTCATGAGCCGCTCGGTCATGGTGTTCTCACGACGCTGACGGGAGAAGTCCACGAGCCAGCGCAGGGCGAGGGTGGTGGCGCGGTTGGGCCGGACCTCAACGGGCACCTGGTAGGTCGCACCGCCGACGCGGCGGGAGCGGACCTCCAGGGACGGACGGATGTTGTCCAGGGCGCGCTTGAGTACCGAGACCGGATCCTGATCGGTCTTGGAGCGCACGCCCTCCAGGGCGCCGTAGACGATGCGCTCGGCGGTGGCCTTCTTGCCGTCGAGCAGGACGCGGTTGACGAGCTGGGTGACGACCGGTGAGCCGTAGACCGGGTCAACGGCCAGGGGACGCCGGGGGGCAGGACCCTTACGGGGCATTAGTTCTTCTCCTTCTTGGCGCCGTACTTGGAACGTGCCTGCTGGCGTCCCTTGACACCCTGGGTGTCTAGGGCACCGCGCACGATGTGGTAGCGGACACCGGGAAGGTCCTTCACACGACCACCGCGGACGAGCACGATCGAGTGCTCCTGAAGGTTGTGGCCCTCGCCGGGGATGTAGGCCGTGACCTCAATGCCGGTCGACAGGCGCACACGGGCGACCTTACGAAGGGCGGAGTTCGGTTTCTTCGGGGTCGTGGTGTACACACGGGTGCATACGCCACGGCGCTGCGGACTTGACTTGAGCGCCGGGGTCTTGGACGCCGCGCGCTTGGTCGAGCGGCCCTTGCGGACCAGCTGCTGAATCGTGGGCACTACTGATTCTCCATCTTGAAGTGCTTTCGGGCTGTCGCTGCCCGTGTGCCGATCCGCTCCCCCACGACGGCGCACTGAGCCACGGTGAGGGCCGGCCCGCCCGGCGTCGGCCCGGCCGACGGCGATGCGTCCGGAGCCCCGTGACGGGGCCCGTCGGTTCCCGCCGCGGCAGACCCGCGTCACCCATCGGAGCGTGAACACCGACCGGCTGGGAACGGAAATGGAGAACGGTGACCCGCACGCGGGCACCGGGGATCGAGCCTACCTGCCCCGCTGACGCAATACCAGCCCGCGACAGGGTGTTCCCGGCCACGCAACAACTCGCCGAACCCAATAATGGGACCCTTAGGTGCAAGCCCGCGCAAGTACCGGGTTTCCTTGGAAACACACGGAGTCAACCCCCGACTCACTCCTCAAGTGTGCAAACCCACCGCTCCGGCCCGAACCACACCACCAAACACCCACCCCGCACCCCCAAACACGAGGAACGTTATGCGAGGGCGGCAATAGCGGCGTCGTAGTCCGGTTCCTGCTTCATCTCGGGCACCTGCTCTGCGTGCAGTACCGTGCCGTCGGCGTCGAGTACGACGACGGCACGAGACATGAGCCCGGCCATCGGACTGTCAGTCAGGGCGACTCCGTAATCGGCACCAAAGCTGGACCGGAAGGTGGAACCGGTGACGACATTGTTCAGGCCCTCGGCGCCGCAGAAACGGGCGGCGGCGAAGGGCAGGTCCGCCGAGACACACACGACGGTGGTGTCCTCCAGGCTCGTTGCCAGCTGGTTGAACTGGCGCACGGAGGTGGCGCAGATGCCGGTGTCTATCGACGGGAAGATGTTCAGGACGACGCGGCGCCCCGCCAGCGCCGCCGAGGTGACCGGAGCCAGGTCCGCGCCTGCCAGTTCGAAAGCCGGAGCCTTGGTACCGACCTCCGGCAGGCTGCCGACGGTGTGGACCGGGTTGCCTTCAAGTGTGATCGTAGTCATGGACTAATCGTGTCATCTTTTCAGTCTCCGGTACAGACCCCAGAGCCTCTTATATTCGGCGCTTGCGGTCAGCATGGGCGCCGCCGGGGTTGCATCACCCGGTAGCATAGTCAGCCCTCACCCTTGGCGGCACGAAGAATATCCAGGACCTCGTCCTTACCCGGGACGGTGGCGCCCATTGTTTCGATCCAGGTCATGAGGGCGTCGATCTGCTCAACATCGACCGCGTCGGCGTAGGCCCAGGCCTGCGCGGTCGTCTGCTCCTTCAGCGCAGTCGCCCCGTAATAGGCGCCTGCCACCGTGGCCGCTGTGGGAAGCACCAGGGATGCCAACACCAGCAGCGCCGCAGCCGTCTTCGGGCGGGCCCGCACCACCGCGACGATGGCGACGATGAAGGCGATGAAGGCGAGTACTGCGCCGATGGCGAAGGCCGTGGCCGCAGTCGTGTTGATGAGCGAATGGTCTCCCTGTAGCAGGTTGAACACGTTGAGGGATGTCAGCAACGTGTAGATCCCCCAGCCCAGAAGTGCCGAGGCGAGCAGCACCATCACAGTGCCCAATGGCGTGGCGGCCGTGCGTCGTCTAACGGGCGGCGCCGGCAGACGCATGGGCGCCGGTGCGGTCGGGCCCGACAGTGGCACCGGCCCGGGATCAGGCACCGACGCCGGCCGAGGCGGTGGCGCCGCCCCACGAGTGGTAGCAACGGAGGTCGGCAGGGCCGCGGTCGGCGCCGGATCGGCATCGGCGGGCTCGTATGACGTGGGCAGGGCCGTGGTGGGTGCATCGTCTCCGAGGTTCATCTCGGCACTCACCGCCTGGGTGGGCTGAGCATCCTGCCAGCGGACTTCGGCAGTGCCGCGCTCGAGTCGTCCATCAGCACCGTTACGTCCGAACACGCTGACGCGCCGAGCAGCGCCGGCCGGCCGCGGATCGGGCTCATACTCGGGTGCGGACGAGGTGGACACGGTGCAGACTCCTTACCGACGGTGCACAGAGCGTACATTTACACCGTACCGTTACTTGAAGCCCAGGCGGGCATGCGCTTGGCCACACCCGTGTGATCGCGTGTCACCCAGGCTGTTGACGTTCCGCCGCGAACCACTCCCAATGCATCCAAGGACGGCACGCAAGTGGCCGGCCGAGTCTCCCGGTGGAGTTCGGCCGGCCACTTCGGGCCCGTGAGCCGTGGCCTCACATGCCGTAGTACGGGTTCGAGTTGGTCACGGTGATCGTGGGTTCACCCCCGTCCTGCGGCCACTCGATCGTTCCCGAGAAGGTGTACTTGCTCGTTTTGTCCCGGGGATTTCTGTTCAAGCTGTTCGGGTTGTTACGGGTGGTGAAGGTGATGGAGCCGCTCTTGAACGACTCGCCGTCCACCGTCACCTCCGTAGCCTCGGAGGTGACCGCGAGCGAGTCCAACTCGGTGGACTGCAGCGGATAGGGGCATACCTCCTCCATGTTCCCGGGCGGGGTGACGCATGCGGTCGCCTGGGCCTTGACCGCGTCCAGGACCAGGTTGCTAAGCGTTTCAGTGGCCTCTGCCTCCACCTCAGCGGTGGCGGCGGACGTGGCACCGACTGTCACCGAATCGGTGTCCGGTTTCAGGTAGTCCGATTTGTTCTCACTGATGCCGAGCGGGTAAACGCCGAAGTAGACGTACTGCGTGGCCGATGCGCCAACGTAGGCGGTGTCCTCCAGGGTCACTTCGGCGCCACCGATGGTGACGGTATCGAGCGAGTAGGAATTCAGCGTGATCGCTCGGATGAGCGGGGTGCCTATCTCCCAATTGTTCAACAAGCCGAAGTCCTTGTCCCCGGCTCGCACCGCGAAGGGCACCTCGAACCGTTCGCCGTCCAGTGACAGCTTGGCGGTCACGGTCACCCACTCACCTCCCGAGGTGCCGTCCTCGAAGAATATGTTGTCCGTGCCGTATGAGGAGTCCGTCTGCGAGGTCTCCGCCACGTTCACGACCTCAATACGGGAGGTCGCGGCACCAAGCACCTCGTCTGTGAGTAGTAGCCGTTGTGCGTTGGTAATCCCGGGATCGACCATGGCGTTGGCCTCGGCGGCTCGACCGTCGGCAATTAGGCTGAGATAGGACTCCACCGCCTGCTCCGGGCCGCGCCGGGAGTTCAGCGCATGCACGGTGACGGCGCCTATACCGACCAGTATGAGGCAGGCCAGTACCGCTCCCACGGCCAGTTTCACACGCCGACGAGAGGCCTCGCTCATCGGTTGCGGCTCGGGCAGCGGGGGCGGCGCGGCCCTGTAGCGGCCGCAGTCGTGGGCGCGGGAGCCACCGTCGTCGGCATGTCAGGTGCGGATGCGACCGGGTTCGGCGTCGGTGCGGGAGGCGGAGCCGCGTCGACGACGGGAATGACGGGTTCTGTTGCCGGGGCGGTCGGCTGCGGGGCGCCCGGCGCCGGCGGTGCCGCCGCGGCGGGCACACTGCCATAACCAGCCGGTGCGAAGGCCGACGCGGGTGTCGGCGCGGCCGGAGGCGGAACCTGCGTCCCGGGCATGCCGCTTCGGACAAGACCCGCGATCCATTCGTCCACCGCTCTACCTCCGGCGCACAAGCGCAGTAAGGAGTTGGCATTGGCGTAAAGCCACGTAGGCACCACCTCAGCCAGCGCGGAGATGAGCAGCACGAAAACGGCCAGGGTCAGACTCGACCACCACGACGGGCCGATGCTCGCCGACGTCTCCGGTCCTATTAGGCGTGCCGACACGCTTGCGGGCACCAACAGGTGCAGCATGATCAGGCCGACCACAAAGCCCGCAACCGGCAGCTGCCACGTCCGGCCCATGTCTGCCGCCGCCAGCCGGGGACGGCGTACACCGATGCGGGCAGCCGCGGCGAGCACCACCAGCGCCACCGCGACGAAAAGCAGAATCGACCAGGGCCCCAGCAAGGTCCACGCGAAGGCATCGGAGGAGAGCACCGGGATGTCCTGTTCCACCAGCTCGCTCCCGAAACCCGTGTTACCGGTGATGGCGCCGAAGGTGCCCAGGGTGAGCATGTAGACGATCAGGTTTCCAAGCAGCACCGGGATCAGGGGGACGGCCGCTGCGGCGTCATTGGTCAGTGCCGCCAAGCCGGTGCCGACGATACTTACTACGCCGAGCACACTCCCGGCCACCAGTACCAGTGCTCCGAGTTCACGCAGTACCTGGCTAACGGCTGGAGCCATCCGGGCCAGGAGCAACACGCCGGCGCGGCCGAGGAACAACGCACCGAAGACGATCGCCCACACCACGATCGCGAGCCAGCCCGCAGACGCACTGATCGTCATCTCTCCCGCGGGTCCGGGGCTGTATGAGGCCAATCCGGTGAACAGGCAGGACACGAGGGCGACCACCGCCGCCTCCACTGCGGCACGCACCGCGACGACGCCGATCGGGCCGGCCGAGAAGTCGATCACAGTCCGACGCCGAGCCAACAGGAAAACACCGATGGCGATGGCCGCCAAGCTTCCCAGCGGCAGCAGTGTCGCCGAGCCGCCGGCCGAGACCACGTACATGGTGGTGGCGGTCATCCCCAGTCGGCCGCCGAGGCTGTATCCCATCAGCACCGGCACCATGGTGGAGGAGGCCGGCAGGTCCTCCTCCCCCAGCGTGCTGATTGCGCCCATTATCAGCAGCGCGGAGATCAGGGCGGTGCCGAGGACGACGACGATCACCAGTCCCACGGTCGCCAGAGCGGGTCCGCCCCCCAGGGGTCGCAGCGCCGTACTGACGATTCCAGGTGAGGTTGGTCGAACCGGCTGGGTGGGGAAGGCTGCGGCCGGTGCGGGCGGTGGTGCGGCGCTGGCCGGCGCGGCGTTTATCACCGATTGGGGTGCCGCAACCGCCTCGGGGCCATAGGCCGGGTTGGCTGCAGGAGGCGTCGGCTCGCCGGTAGCCGCCGTCGGCTAGGCGCCGGTATCGGGAACGGAGGGATCGGGTGAGGAGGAGTCGGGGGGAATCGGGGTGTTTGTCATCGAATACCTATAGGGGTCGGGAACAGCTGACGATGCGGCATCGTGACATATGTTGCCGACCGTCGCAAAAGCTGTGCGTACGGTGAGACGGGCGCCGTTTCCCCGGGCAGCGCGCCGGCCCCGGCGAGCACGGTGACTCGCCGGGGCCGGCGTTGGATTCGTCGTCGGTTCAGACCTTGGTCCGCGGCCGACTGCGAAGGTTAGAACTGGAAGTTCTCCGAGGAGGTGTTGAAGCCGGTACGGAAGTCGTCGGAGAAGTCCGCCCGGAAGTCGCCGCCGAAGGAGAAGTCGTCCAGCGCCACCGAGTCTCCCACGCTGAAGGCGTCGCCGCCGGCATAACCGGCTCGGGAGAACACCTCCGCCTTGACCTCCTCGGTGGGCTCCACCTCGATGTCCGAGTAGCGGGCCAGCCCGGTGCCGGCGGGGATCAGCTTGCCCAGGATGACGTTCTCCTTCAGACCCAGCAGCGGGTCTGACTTGCCGTTCATGGCGGCCTCGGTGAGCACGCGCGTGGTCTCCTGGAAGGAGGCGGCGCTCAGCCAGGAGTCGGTCGCGAGCGAGGCCTTGGTAATGCCCATGAGTTCGGTGCGCGCGGACGCGGTCTTGCCGCCCTCAGCCATCACCCGGCGGTTCTCCTCGCGGTAGCGGGAGACGTCAACCAGGTCGCCCTGGAGGAGGTTGGTGTCACCGGTGTCCAGCACGGTCACGCGCCGCAGCATCTGCCGCACGATGACCTCAATGTGCTTGGAGTGGATATCAACGCCCTGAGAGCGGTAGACCTCCTGGACCTCGTCCACCAGGTGACGCTGGGTGGCACCGACACTGCGCAGACGCAGGAGCTTCTTGGGGTCGACCGGCCCCTCGGTCAGGGCGTCGCCCGGCTCGACGTGCTCGCCGTCGACGACCAGCAGCCGCTGCCGGCGGGAGACCGGAACCACCAGTTCCTCCTCCCCGTCGTCCCGGGTGATGACCAGGCGCTTGCCGTCGGCGTCGTCCTCGATCTTGAGGGTGCCGGCGGCCTCCGCCACGGCGGCCTCGCCCTTGGGGGTGCGGGCCTCGAAGAGCTCCTGGACACGGGGCAGACCCTGGGTGATGTCGGCGGCACCGGCCGCGCCACCGGTGTGGAAGGTGCGCATGGTCAGCTGCGTACCGGGCTCGCCAATGGACTGGGCAGCGATGATGCCCACAGCCTCGCCGATGTCCACGCGCTTGCCGGTGGCCAGAGAGCGGCCGTAGCAGGAGGCGCAGGTGCCGACGGCGGAGTCGCAGGTCAGCACCGAGCGGCAGACGACCTCCTCAATGCCCGCGTCAATGGCCGCGCGGATGTCGCCGCCGGTCAGGTCGGTGCCGGCCTCGATCACGACGTTCCCATCGGCGTCCACGGCGTCACGCGCCAGGGTGGTGCCGAACACGGTGGTCTCCAGAATGTCGGAGACCTCCTTGGTCCGCTCGCCGCCGACCTCCCGCCAGGTGAATAGCCGCTTAGTCAGACCCTTGCGGGTGCCGCAGTCCTCCTCGCGGACGATCACGTCCTGGGAGACGTCTACCAGACGGCGGGTCAGGTAGCCGGAGTCGGCGGTGCGCAGGGCCGTGTCGGCCAGACCCTTGCGGGCGCCGTGGGTGGCGATGAAGTACTCCAGGACGGACAGGCCCTCCCGGTAGTTGGACTCGATCGGCCGCTCGATCAGACGCTGTTTGGGGTCGGCCACCAGGCCGCGCATGCCGGCGAGCTGGCGGATCTGGTCCCAGTTGCCGCGGCCCCCGGAGGCCACCATCTGGTAGACGGTGTTGCGCTCGGGGAAGTTGGCACGCATGGCCTCGGCGACCTCGTCGGTGGCCTTAGTCCAGATGTCGATCAACGACTTGTAGCGGTCGTCCTCCGTGAGCGCACCGAACTCGAACTGCTCCTCGATCTCGGCCGCCTCCGCCTCGTAACGCGCGAGGATCTCCGGCTTGGAAGGCGGAGAGACGACGTCGGCGAAGGCGACCGTGATACCGGACCAGGTCGACCAGTGGAAGCCGTTGTCCTTCAGCTCGTCCAGGCAGGCGGCCACCTCGACGCGCGGGTAGGACTCGGCCAGGGTGTTGATGATGTTGCCCAGCTGCTTCTTGTCAACGGTGTAGTTGACGTAGGGGAAGGACTCGGGCAGCGCCGTGTTGAACAGGGCCCGGCCGAAGGAGGTGCGCAGCGTGATCGGGTCGCCCTCGCTCCAGCCCTCGGGAGCCTGCCAGCCCTCGGGAGCCGCGATGCCCTCCTCGAAGCGGATGTCGCAGGTGGCGTTGACGTCGAGCTTGCCGAAGTCATAGGCCATGAGCGCCTCCGCGTAGGAGGAGAACGAGGGCACGATCGGCTCGCCGTGCTCGTCCTTGGCCACAGCCACGTCCGGGTCGGGCTCCTGCGTGAGGTAGTAGGTGCCGATGATCATGTCCTGGCTGGGCATGGTCACGGGGCGGCCGTCGGAGGGCTTGAGGATGTTGTTGGACGAGAGCATGAGGATGCGGGCCTCGGCCTGCGCCTCGGCGCCCAGCGGCAGGTGGACGGCCATCTGGTCGCCGTCGAAGTCGGCGTTGAAGGCGCCGCACACCAGCGGGTGCAGCTGGATGGCCTTACCCTCGATCAGCTGCGGCTCGAAGGCCTGGATGCCCAGGCGGTGCAGCGTGGGGGCGCGGTTGAGCAGCACCGGGTGCTCCCGGATGACCTCGGCCAGCACGTCCCACACCTTCGGGTTGGCCCGCTCAACCATCCGTTTGGCAGCCTTGACGTTCTGCGCCTCCTTGAGTTCCACGAGCCGCTTCATGACGAAGGGCTTGAACAGCTCCAGGGCCATCTGGCTGGGCAGTCCGCACTGGTGCAGCTTCAGCTGCGGGCCGACGACGATCACGGAGCGGCCCGAGTAGTCCACGCGCTTGCCCAGCAGGTTCTGCCGGAACCGGCCCTGCTTGCCCTTGAGCATGTCGGACAGGGACTTCAGCGGACGGTTGCCGACCCCGGTGACGGGGCGGCCCCGGCGGCCGTTGTCGAACAGGGCGTCCACGGCGTCCTGCAGCATGCGCTTCTCGTTGTTGACGATGATCGTCGGCGCACCCAGGTCCATCAGCCGCTTGAGACGGTTGTTGCGATTGATGACACGACGGTAAAGGTCGTTGAGGTCTGAAGTGGCGAAGCGACCGCCGTCCAACTGCACCATGGGGCGCAGGTCCGGGGGGATGACCGGGATGTTGTCCAGCACCATCGACTCGGGTGCGGTATCGGTCATGCGGAAGGCGTTGATGACCTTAAGCCGCTTGATGGCGCGGGTCTTGCGCTGGCCGGTGCCGGACTCGACGATCTCGGTCAGGGCGGCGGCCTCCGCCTCCAGGTCGAAGGTGCGCAGACGGTCCTGGATGGCCTCCGCCCCCATGGCGCCCTTGAAGTAGATGCCGTAGTCGGCGGCCATGTCCCGGTACAGGACCTCGTCTCCCTCCAGGTCGCCGACCTTGAGGGACACGAAGCGGTCCCACACCTTGTCCATGTGCTCCAGGGTGCGGGTGTTCTTGCGGCGCAGGGAGGCCATCTCCCGCTCGGCGGTCTTGCGGGCCTTGTCCCGCTGCGCCTGCTCGGCGCCCTCGGCCTCGAGCTGGGCGAGGTCCTCCTCCAGGCGCCGCTGGCGGGCCTCGATATCGGCCTGGCCTGCCTCCTCCACGTGCTTCTTCTTGACCTCGAACTCGTTGCGCAGCGAGGGCAGGTCGTCGTGGCGGGCCTCCTCGTCCACCTCGGTCACCATGTGGGCGGCGAAGTAGATGACCTTCTCCAGGTCCTTGGGGGCCAGATTGAGCAGGTATCCCAGGCGGGAGGGGACGCCCTTGAAGTACCAGATGTGGGTGACGGGCGCAGCCAGCTTGATGTGGGCCATGCGCTCACGACGCACCCTGGAGCGAGTCACCTCCACCCCGCAGCGCTCGCAGACGATGCCCTTGTAGCGCACCCGCTTGTACTTGCCGCAGGCGCACTCCCAGTCACGGGTGGGACCGAAGATCTTCTCGCAGAAGAGCCCGTCCTTCTCCGGCTTGAGAGTGCGGTAGTTGATGGTCTCGGGCTTCTTGACCTCGCCATGCGACCAGGACTTGATGTCCTCGGCGGTGGCAAGGCCGAGCTGGATCCTGTCGAACACGTTGGCGTCGAGCACAGTTCCTACTTCCGA
>NZ_JAUMUL010000089.1 GCF_030530635.1 Actinomyces sp. | reverse complement strand
CGACGACGGGCACGTGATCGCTGGGGCCCTTGCCCTTGCGCTCGTCCCGGTCGATGGTGGCGGCGCGCACGCGCGCCGAGAAGGTCTCCGAACCGTAGACGAAGTCGATGCGCATACCCTCGTTACGCGGGAAGCGCAGCTGCTGGTAGTCCCAGTAGGTGTAATTGGTGACGCGCTCGCGCGTGACCTCTTGCAGGCCGACCGCATCCAGTGCGGCCAGCGCCTCCCGCTCCGGAGCGGACACGTGCGTGGCACCCTCGAAGACACTCATATCCCACACGTCCTCATCGCGCGGCGCCACGTTCCAGTCGCCCACCAGTGCCAGTGACTGGCCCGGATCCGCCGCCAGCCAGTCGGCGACGGCGTCACGCAGCGCCGCCAGCCAGGCCAGCTTGTACTCGTAGTGCGGGTGGGTTAATTCGCGCCCGTTGGGCACGTACAGGCTCCACAACCGCACCGGGTCCGTTTCGGCCGCACCGCCGACGGTGGCCGCCAGTGCTCGTGCCTCCACCACCGGCTCGGCTCCTGCCTTCGCGGCCCAGCCGGGCTGTCCGGGGAAGGCGGCCGTGACGTCTGCCAGCCCCACCCGGGAGGCGATAGCGACGCCGTTCCACTGGTTCAGTCCGTGCACGGCCAATTCGTATCCGGCCGCCTCGAAGGGCATGCGCGGGAACTGATCGGGACGGCACTTGGTCTCCTGCATGGCCAGCACGTCCACGTTCCGGCGCTGGAGGAAGTCGACAATCCGATCGACTCGGGTGCGGACGGAGTTCACGTTCCAGGTGGCCAGTCGCATGCGTGCAGGCTACCGCGGTCGGTTACGGACTGCGACGAGGTCCGGCGGCTAGGCTTCCCCGCATGGGAACCGCACTCATCACCGGCGCCACCAGCGGAATCGGTCTGGAGCTGGCCTGGCAGCTCGCCGAGGCCCACCACGACCTCGTACTCGTCGCCCGCACCCGGGCAAGACTGGATCAGGTCGCCGCCACCATCAGCCAGGTCGCCGGAGTCGGGGTGCAGGTGATCACCGCAGACCTGTCGATCTCCGAGGATCTCGCCCGCGTGGCCGATCGCCTGCGCGTCGAGACGCCCGCGGCCGGCTCCGCGGTCGGCCCTTCGACGCTCCCAGCTCACCCCGATGCCCCCCACACCGCCGAGCAGGTGGCCGCCCGCCCCGTCGATCTACTCGTCAACAATGCCGGCTTCGCCGTAGGCCAACGCTTCACCTCCGGAGACATCGGACAGGAGCGCCGCGCCCTCGACGTCATGGTCGGCGCCGTCATGGAGCTGACCCACGCCGCCCTGCCGGGGATGATCGCCCGTGGACACGGCGCCGTTCTGAACATCTCCTCCGCTGCCGCGCTCACCGCCATGGGTACCTATGCGGCGCACAAGGCCTGGGTGCGTACCTTCACCGAGGGCTTGGCCACCGAGCTGAGTGGCACCGGCGTGACCGCAACCGTGGTCAACCCCGGCCTGACCCGCTCGGAGTTCCATGAACGCGCCGGCATGGACGCGGTCTGGCCTCCGATCGCGTGGTTGCAGGCCGACGACGTGGCCCGGGACGCGCTCGCGGCAGTGCGCCGCGGCCAGGTCATCTGCACGCCCTCGCTGCGCTACCTCGGTGTTAACGCACTGCTGCGCCTGGCACCTCGCGGGGTGGTGCGGCGGGTGGCCGGGCATGCCAGTGTGCGCACCCGCTACTGACCGGCGAAGGTCCTGACTTTTCACGACACCTCGTGATATCCTTCTTGAGTCAGGAAGCCCTGCGTCGGCCCGCGCCCCAGGCGGGCGGGGCGTGACATTCCCGGAGCATGAGGGGGTGCCGCGTGGTACGTCTCGTGAAGGCGCTATGGCGCGGCTACACGCGCCTGTTCTCCGGATGGATGCGGATCGCGCTGGCGGCGCTACTGGGCGTGGTCCTGGGAGTCGGCGGATTCACCGTGTACTACTCGGGCGTGACCGGCTATCTCGGCGACGATCCGGCCACCTGCGCCAACTGCCACGCGATGAACGAGCAGTACGAGGCCTGGCAGCGGGGCAGTCACCATGACGTGGCCACCTGCAACTCCTGCCACGCCCCGCATGACAACCTCGTCTACAAGTACATCAACAAGGCGGACAACGGCATCTGGCACTCCCTGAAGTTCACCTTCCAGGACTATCCGGAGAACATTCAGATTCGCGAGCACAACCGTGAGATCACCGAGGCCGCCTGCCTGTACTGCCATGGCGACTTCGTGGACCAGGCCGCCAACAGTTCCACCCACAAGGACGAGACGGTGTCGTGCATCCGCTGCCACGACGGCGTCGGGCATAAGAGGTGACGCGACATGAGTACCGAGAGGGAAGATGCTGCCATGGAGGATCCCCAGGTGGATGCCCCGGAACCCGATGACGCCGGGGCGGCGGATGAAGCCAAGAAACAGCCCGCATCCGGCCGCGCCCGCAAGTGGGTGCCGGCGCTGGTGCTGGTGACCGTGGCCGTGGCCGCGGCAGCCGTCACCTGGCTACTCACCACGATCTTCGAGCACAAGCAGGAGTCTGCGGCCCCCTTCACCGAGGTGGTGGAGCTGACCGACACCTCCTACGACCCGGCCGTATGGGGCCAGAACTTCCCCATCCAGTACGAGCAGTACCTCAAGACCGTCGAGGACACCGACGGCGACTTCATTCCCGCCACTCCCACGGCCGAGGACCCGCGCGAGTACCACACGCAGTCCCGGATCGACGCCGAGACTCGGGCGCAGCGGATGTGGCGCGGCTACGCCTTCGCCGTGGACTACACCCAGCCGCGCGGGCACGAGTGGGCGTTGATCGATCAGCGCTACACCGAGCGCACCGACGAGCGCTTCAACCAGCCCGGCACCTGCCTGAACTGCCACGCCTCCATGCCTCAGGTCTACGACGAACTGGGCAACGGCGATCGCGAGGCCGGGTTCCACGCCATGAACGCCATGAGCTATGACGAGGCCTACGAGCACACCTCCGGCTCCATCGCCTGCATCGACTGCCATGACCCGAAGACAATGGAGTTGACCATCACCCGGCCCGCCTTCATCGACGGCATCCGTAAGGCCAAGGCCGCTGAGGGCGTGAAGGACTATGACGTCAACCGGGACGCCACCAACCAGGAGATGCGCACCTACGTGTGCGCCCAGTGCCACGTCGAGTACTACTTCGCCGGCGATTCCAAGACCCTGACCTACCCGTGGGACAAGGGCCTGACCGTCTATGACGCCATGGACCAATACGACGAGATCGGCTGGACCGACTTCACCCACGAGGAGTCCGGCGCCGAGTTGCTCAAGGCGCAGCACCCCGACTTCGAGACCTGGTCGCAGGGCATCCACGCCTCCAACGGCGTCACCTGCGCAGACTGCCACATGGCTTACAGCCGCGTGGGCGCCACCAAGGTGTCCAACCACCAGATCATGAGTCCGATGGCCAATGATGAGACCATCAACGCCTCCTGTCTGACCTGCCACCACTCCACGGCGGATGAGATGCGCGAGCGGGTGGAAGGCATCCAGACACGTTGGCAGGGCTCCATGAACGTCTCCTTCACCGCCCTGGACGCTCTGATCACCGATATCACTGCGGCCGCTGCGGATGGCAGCGCGACTGCGGATGACCTGGCCACGGCCCGCGACTACCAGCGCAAGGCGCAGTTCGTGATCGACTACTCCTTCTCCGAGAACGGCCGCGGCTTCCACGCACCGGCGTACTCGATCTCCATCCTCAACCAGGCGACCGACTGGGCCCGCTCCGGGCAATTGGCATTGCGCGGCGTCAAGGTTGACAACGGGATCGGCCCGGCCATCCCCGAGCAGCACATGCCGGACGCCGGCAACTGACGGGGCGCGGGAGCGGTATGACTCAGGCGCAGGACGGCGCGGAACCGAAAGCGGCGGGGGGCGACCAGCCGGATCGGGAAGAGCTGGCGGCCTTCTTGGCCACGGCCCCGGAGGGGCTGAAGGGCTGGGCGACCGCCCAGTTGGCTGCGCTCGACCACGACTCGGGGGTCACGGATGAGTCGGTCGGCGCGTCGACGGCGGAGCCCGACGCCTCCGCTTCCGAGTCGGACGCGGACGGCGACTCGCACGCCCATGCCGACGCCGGCGTCGACGATCAGGATGCGGCCGACGTCGAGGACCTGCTGGCCGACGACGAGGATGCCGCCCCCGCGGTGCGCCGGGCCGCCCCGGTGGGGCGGGGGCGCAGCCCCTCGGCCATTGAGCACCGCACCGGCGTCTCCCGGCTGAACCTGGCGCTGGTGGCGCTGCTGGCTGCCGCCGTGGTCGTCATAGTGCAGCAGGCGGGGCGGGGCGATGCCACTAGCACGGCCCTGCCCGAGGGACACCCGTCGATTGCGGCCACGGCCGCTTCGAGTGCCGTTGCCGCCATGGACGAGGCCGTGCCGGTTGACGCCGCGCGAGAGGAGGAGCTCAAGGCGCAGGTCGAGGCGGACCCGGCGAACATACAGGCGCGTCAGGAGTTGGGCGTCATGTATCTCAAGGCCGTCCTGTACCAGGACTCCATCACCTGGCTGCAGCAGATCCTCGATCTCGACCCCGACAATCTTGACGCCCTGCTGACCATTGGCGTGGCCGAGTACCAGTCCAACCAGTACGAGCAGGCCGAGGCGCATTGGCTGCGCGCCTCCGAGATCGACCCGGATGTGGCCGAACCCTGGTACAATCTTGGCTTCCTGTACATGGCCCGTACCCCACCCGACGCCGAACGGGCCAATCAGTGCTGGGAGAAGGTGCTCCAGCTCGCCCCCGACTCGGAGATGGCCGCCAACGTCCGAGGTCATGTGGGCACCATGGGCTCGGCTGCGGCGACGCCGAGTGCGGGGTGAGCCGATGGAGCTCACCCTTCCGATCGCCCTGCTGGCGGGTCTTGTATCCTTCGCCTCACCCTGCTTCCTGCCGATCGTGCCCGCCTTCGTCGGACAGCTGGTGGGCGCGGACGCGGGTCCGGTGCGCCGCCGCACTGCACTGGCCAATTCGGCGGGTTTCGTGGTCGGCTTCTCCGTCGTGTTCATCGCGTTATGGGCCTCGCTCGGGCTGCTCGGCCGCTCGCTGGGGCCCTACGTGGTCTACGCGCGTATGGCCGGCGGCGCGGTGCTGGTGCTCATGGGGCTGCACGTGGCGGGAATTCTCACGCTGCGGCCCTTCGACGCGCTGGTGCGGACCTCGGGTCCCGCGGGTGCGGCCGGTTCGCCGCTGCGGGCCGCCCTTATGGGCCTCGCTTTCGGGGCGGGCTGGACACCTTGCATCGGCCCGATCCTCGGCGGCATCCTCGCGCTGGCAACGGCCAGCCCGACGGCGTGGTCCGGTGTGACCCTCATGGTGGCCTACTGTCTGGGGCTGGGAATCCCGATCGTAGCCGTCGCCCTGGGCTCGGCGCAGGCGACCCGGAGGTTCAACTGGTTCCGCCGCCACCACGTGGGGGTCTCGCTGGTGAGTGGAGGCATGCTCGTGCTCATTGGGTTGCTCATGATTGCCGGACTGCTGGGACGGCTATCCGCTCTGATCCCCGCCCTGGGGCTGTGAGGAGGCACCTGAAGGTGAAACGGACCGACACGCGAGCGGCGCAGCCGTCCGCCGCGGAACAGCCGTCCGCCAGGCGGGCGGGCGCCGCCGATGCGCCCGGTGGTGGCGGGGCTGTGGACGGCTTGGACGATCAGGCCGCGCTGTCTCCGCGCCAGCTGGCCAGGCAGGTATACGCCTTCCTCTACAACAAGACCGTCGGCCTGGTGCTGATCCTATTGGCCGGACTGCTGGGCCTGCTGGGTGCGATCTTCCCCCAGATGCCCGCCTCGGCCAGGGCGGATGCGCAGGCCACGGAGCAGTGGCTGGAGCAGGTGCGGCCGACCTTCGGCGGCTGGACCGGCATCCTGCGCGCGCTGGGCGCCTTCAACATGTTCACGTCGGTGCCCTTCCTGGTGGTGATGGGCCTGCTGGCCGCCTCGATCCTCGCCTGTACGGCGCATCGGCTGCCGGTGATCTGGCGGGCCGCCCGCCACCCCCGTACCCGGGTGACGGCCCGCTTCTTCGAACGGGCCCGGCTGCGTTCCCACTTCACCGTGCCCTTGGATGCGGAAGCGGCCTTCGAAGTCGTGTGCACCGACGCCCGCCGGCACCGCCTGCGCGTAATCGTGGATGAGCGCGGACCCGGATACAACGCCTACCTGGACCGCAACCACTGGGCGCCCTTCGGCACGGTATTCGCCCACATCGCCTTCGTGGTGGTCATGGCCGGATTCGTGGTCTCCTCCCTGACCGGCTTCCGCGACCAGCAGTTCACCCTGACCGTGGGCCACCCCAAGGAAGTCGGCCACAGCACCGCACTGACCGTGCAGGCCAACAGTTTCCAAGACACCTACTACGAGGACGGCTCGCCCAAGGACTACGTAGCCGACCTGACCCTGATGGATGCCGGCCGCCAGGTCGCCTCCCAGCAGGTGCGGGTCAACACCCCGCTGAGCTACCGCGGCGTCATGTTCCACCAGTCCTACTTCGGGGTCTCCGCCGTCATGCGGGTGGTCGACGCCTCCGGGGCCGAGGTGCTCCATGACGGCGTCGCCCTGGAGTGGACCACGTCGGACAAGCTCTTCAACTACGGCCACGCAACCCTGCCCGATGGGACGGTCATGTACGTGGTGGAGGCGGCCTCCGGGCAGATCGGCACCGGTATCGAGCCCGGCCAGGTGCGCATCGAGCTGTACCAGGGCGACGCCACTACGCCCAGTGCGCAGGCCGTCCTTGACCAGGGTACGCCGAGCGCGGTGGGGGACTACACCCTCACCTTCGAGCGGGAGCAGCAGTTCACCGGGCTGATTGTGCGCCGTGACCCCGGAGCCCCGATCGTGTGGGTAGGTTTCGGCCTGCTGGTGCTCGGCACCTGCATGACCATGTTCTTCCGGCACCGGCGCATCTGGGTGCGGGTCACTGAGGACGATGGCGGCGCCCTGGTACAGCTGGCCTCCCCGGACCGCCGCGACTTCGGGTTCAGCGCATTCTTCACCGACATGGCCGTCCGCCTCAGCGGACGAATGACGCGGCAAGCGGAAAGGACCGACGCCGATGCTTGAGTACTCACAGGCCCTACTGCTGATCACCACCGGCCTGGTGGTGGTCTCCACCATCGCCTACCTGGGCGCCTTCTTCGCCGCCCGCATGTCGCGGGCCGTCACGGCGGTACCGCTCGGGGGTACTGGCGGCAGCGTCGTCGTCGACACCGGCGAGGGTGGGCGCACCGTGGAGGTGACCGGCGGGGTGCGGCGGACCCCGATCAAGCGTTTCACCGTCACCTGGTGGGCCGCCAAATCGACCCAGTTGGGACTGCTGCTGCTGACGGGCTCGTTGATCGCCCGCACCATCGCCACCGGGCATCCTCCATTCTCCAACCACTACGAGTTCGCCATCTGCTTCGCCTGGGGCATGATGTTGGCGCAGGTGGTGTTCGAGTGGCGTTACCGGGTGCGGACCGTGTCGATCATCGTGCTGCCGGTGATCCTGGCGATGCTGATCTACGCCTCGACGCTGTCTTACCAGCCCAGCCCGCTGATGCCGGCGTTGCAGAACTCCCCGCTGCTGACTCTGCACGTGTTCACAGCCTCCCTGGGCTATGGGGCCGCGGTGGTCTCCTTCGCCGCCGCGGTCATGTACTTGCTCGCCCCGCGTGTGCGCTGGCGGGGCTGGCCCCGGCAGGAGGTGCTCGACGATCTCGCCTACCGGGCCACCGTGGTCACCTTCCCCATGTTGACCCTGATGCTGATCCTGGGGGCGCTGTGGGGCAATGTCGCCTGGGGCCGCTACTGGGGCTGGGACCCCAAGGAGACGGCGGCGCTGGTCACCTGGCTGATCTACGGTGCCTACTTGCATGCGCGCGTCACCCGTGGCTGGCGGGGTAACCGCGCCTCCTGGCTGCTGATCCTGGGTTTCGCCGCCGTCCTGTTCACCTACCTGGGTAACCTGTTCTTCGGAGGACTGCACTCCTATGCGTGACGAGACCAGCGATGAGCCGCTGGAAGAGATCTCCGCCGATTTGAGCGACGGGCCCGACGTCGTTGAGCCCGCAACCCTGGGTGATGGCTCCGACGAGCCCGCCTGGCGCGCCGGTGTTCGCGGCTCCCGCTTCGGGCAGGTCGCTGTTTTGATCGTCGCGGCCTTCGCCATCGCCATCGCCGCCTGGTGGGCGGTGGCGCCCGACGACGCAGGTCCGGCCCAGGCCGAGATTGCCGTGGTCACCGAGGTGGACGTGGAGGGGGTGGGCAGTGCCCCGGTGGTGGGTCAGAAGGCTCCGGCCATCACGGCTGCTGACCTCGACTCCCGGGAGGTGGTGTTGGAGCCGGATGCCATGGAGGGGCGACCGGTGTGGCTGATGTTCGTGGCCACTTGGTGCACGGGCTGCCGCACCGAGATGCCGGATGTGCAGGCGGCCGCCGCCGACTACGAAGACGACGTGGAGGTGATCGTGGTTTACGTGGGGGAGGACGCCGCGGCGGTGAACTCTTACTCCGAGCGTGTGGGAAACGAGTTCACCCAGGTTCCCGACCGCAGCCAGGTGATCTCCGCCGCCTACGGGATCATGGGGGTTCCCTCGCACTTCTTCATCGGCGCCGACGGCGTAGTGCAGCAGGTGCATGTGGGCCTGCTGAACCCCGAGCAGATGAATGAGGCACTCCAGTCCCTCACCGCTTCCTGACCGCCCCTTTCCTGACCCCCTCTCTCTCACCGAGTTCGGTAGTTGTTACGTGCCGAGGTCGGTAGGTCTTACGTGCTGAGGTCGGTAGTTGTGGTGGTTGGTCTTCTTCGGTTGTTCTGGTGGTGGTCTGTGGTGTGCTCGTTCCTGCTGCCAGTGGCCGGTGGTGTGGGCGTGCCGGGGACGTCATGAACACGTGTTGGCGCCATCGACACG
>NZ_JAUMUL010000088.1 GCF_030530635.1 Actinomyces sp. | reverse complement strand
CCGCACCTGGCCGCCGACCACCCCGGTGCCCGGAAGCGGGCCCATCTGCAACGCCACTTCGCCATCTGCACCGCCACTTCCCAGTCTGCAACGCTACTTCGGGGTTAACAACGCCGGTTAACCGTCTGCTGAAGGCCCCCGCAGGTACACAGCAGAACGTTAAGTGGCGTTGTTAACGCCCAACCGGCCAAGCAGACACCCAGCATTCCACCTGGATGAGATGGGGCTGTCGTTCGTTGTCGGCTCGAAGGTCAGCAAGGCGCCCTACGACCTGGCTGAGTACACCCACTTCCACGGCGATGCTTACCAGGACGGCCAGCTGATCGAGACCACTACCCCCAAGAAAGGTGCCAGGAGCTGTCCAACAGGCGCTACGAGGGCCAGGAACCGGCTGCCCTGGGAGCCCGAGGGCGGCCCGGCCTCGTGGCGGGTCCTGTGGCAATACTCCGCCAGGCGCTTCTCCCACGACAATGCCACACTGACCGCCCAGGAGAACAAGGCCAGAGCCGTCGTCGACGGCGAGATGGCGGTCCGTAGGCCGAGGTTTGTCAAAGGATCCAGGAACAGCATCAGTCCTCGACGAGGCGTCCCTCAAACGCGCCCGCGCGGTCGCAGGGCCTAAAGGGTACGGCACCAACATGACAGCGGCGCGTGTAAGCGCTGCTGAGGTCGTCAGCTCCTACCCGCGCCTGTGGCACGTGGAGCAGTCGTGGCGCATGAGCAAACACGACTTGAGGGCCCGCCCCATCTTCCACCACCAGCGTGACTTCATTGAGGCGCACCTGACCATGGTCATGGCAGCCCTTGCCGTGGCCCGCTATCTGCAAGACGCCACCAGCATGTCAATCAAACGCATAATCCACACCCTCAAGCCGATCCACACCGCCCAGATACACCTCGCCGGCCAGACCATCATCGCCAGCCACCCGCTCACACCCCAAGCCCAGACCATGCTCAACGCGCTCTACATCGACCCCGAGATCTGACACCCGAAACGGGACACCAAGATGTCAGGAGTCAGGCCTGAATACCGCAGGGCACTAAAGTGAGACGACCCAGGCGGTGTGCCGCCAGTACTCATGCGCCCGCCGCAGCGCCCACCGATGACCAACCGCAACCGGAATGTAGAACGCAAATGGTATGGCGAGTAGGCACAAAAAGGCGGCGCATATGATGTTGTTGTATAATGCAGCGATCATCCACGAAAGTAGCAATGCCATCCTTACTGCTAATACGTGCCACCAGAGAACCTTGGTTCTGTCTATGTCCGCTTGATCGCAGGTGAGGACGCGGGGGTACTTCCGTGTGTCCCAGCGGAAGGTGTGCGGTCCTTGGCCTGCGGTTGGCTGTGCTCGGGTGGGCCTCATTTGGGTTTCTCGGGTGCCAGGGTTTGCTCTACTTGTTCGACGGTGTTGTACATGAGGAGTTTGACGTGCTTGAGTCCTTCGGGGGGGTGCCCCTATGTGGTTTGTCAAGCGGCGGTGGGTAGTTGTTGGGTTGGTTGGGGGTCGTAGAGGGAGCCGTCTCGGATCGTGGCGTATAGGGTGAGGATGCGGCGGTGGGCGAGTGCGAGTATGGCTTGGCCCAAGGCGTTTGCCCTGGGCGCGTTTGCGTTCGTAGTAGGCCCGGGATGCGGGGTCGGAGCGCAGTGAGGCGAAGGCTGACAGGAACATGGCTGGCTTGAGGCGCTTATTGCCCGCGTGGGAGACGCACCTCGCCCCGTATGGAGGACCCCGACCGCCGGGTGACTGGTGTCAGGCCGGCGTATGAGGCCAGGTGGGCGCCGGTGGGGAAGGTTCTACCCGCGGTTTCGGCCAGGAACACAGCGGCGGCCGGGACCCCCACCCCGGGGCACGGGTGGTCAGAGACCGGGCAATACCGAGGGCGGGGTCACCCGCCAGGGCCACTGGCCTGGGCGGCGACATCGTCGCGTTGGGCGCGGGTGGGCGATGAGCCGGCCGGTGTCGGGTGGGGCAGCACCACCCCGGCCGCGTCGGTACCAGCGACCACGACGGTCTGCTTGTTCAGGGCGTCGGTGATGGCCTGCGCCCAGGCGGCATGGCGTCTGCACCCGTTGGATTTGAGTTTGGCGTCGATACGCGCCCGGCCGGCCTTGCGTAGGTCGGCTGGGGTGGGCCAGGCGGCGATCACTTCAAGTATTGGGTCGTGTTCGAGCCACTTGCCCAGCACAGTCTCGAGGGCTGGGTGGATCTGGGTGCACACGGGCCCCGGATACGGTTTGCGGTCTGGCTGGTCCTGACGGGCCAGGTCCAGGTCAAAGCCGGTGAGCATGCTCAACGCGGCCGCGTCCTCGTCCGAAGCGCTGATGGACCTGAGCGTGTGGGGCATGGTGCGGGCGGCGTCGGCGATCACCGCGGCGTCCTTCGCGTCGGTCTTGGCACTGCCCGGGGGCCTGGTCCGCGATACGGCGCATCGACAGGCCGGGCAGGTAGCCCACGGTGATGCCCATGTCCTGGGCCACCGCCACTGCCAGGGCACCGATCGTTGCCGGCTGATCCACAGCCACCAGGACCCGGCCGTGCTCACCGAGCCGTTGGTAGACCTCGCGTAGCCGGTCCTCGCTGTTGGGTAGGGCCTTGTCGAACAGCTTCTTCCCGCCACCGGTCAGGGCCGTGGCCCAGTGCTCGGCTTTGCCGACGTCGATACCGACGAAGACCTCCACGTCCTCGATATTCATTCTTCCGCGCCCTTCCGTGCGTTGGTGGGTCAGCCTGTCAGGCAGACGGCCCCGCACCCACGCCTGCGAAAGGACTCGCGTCAAGCGGTCCGTTCCCCTAATCAGCGCCTCCCCTCCGCCCGCCACCACCGATGACTTTCACCCCCCGGATCATCAAACGACAGGGGCACCACACCCATGCCCACAGCGGCTGGCCCAGCCACCGGCACTCCTTCACCGGCGACCACAAACAAGGTAACGGGGGGAGAGTGCCGAGTTCATGGCGGAGTTCTGGGTGCCGAGTATAGAAGTCGATGACTCGACTGAGTTGTACGCAACCAAGCCTTAAGTAACTCATCGGAACAGTGTGTAGTTTTCCGTGCTTTGTGCCGACTATCAGTTTGCCGCCGTGGGCTCCATAAACCGTGGGACGGTCTCCCCAGGGGATTCTGGCCGCGTGCGACGTGTCGGGCCACGTTCGTATTCCATCGGCGGTCATCATAATGGCTTCTGCACTTGGAGGTATCAATGGGTTTTGCCTGATCCCGGATACGTTCGCGGCGATGAAAGCTGAGCCCAGTACAGTGGCGGCGAGTCCGCCTGCCGGTGTGTCGGGTGATGTCCATGCCATCCAGACGGCGACCAGTATTGTGCACGTCGTCAGGACGATTATCGCCTGGTTGTAGAGGAAGGCCGCGAAAGAAGCCGATGATGTGGTGGCGACCCCTCTGAGTCGCCAAGCGGTTGCGGCGCGCTGGCGAATCGCTGACTTTCTGTAAGACGTGTATGGTATAAGAAGTAGGCATTGACTGTTATAAGCCGCCAGGATGACCGCGAGAGATGGTCTGCCAATGGCAATTAACGTATAGCAGCCGAAGGCTGAAACTGCGCTCATCATCAACAATGCTCTTTGTGTCGATGAGCTGTCGTCCGCACGCTCGCAGGCGATTGTGCCTCGGCGTGTGTTCTCTGTCGCGTCCTGGGCGTCACTGGACGCTCTAGATGTCCACTTCATCAGAATGCTCGCTGCCATTGATCTGAGATCCAGCCGCCTGCGTCGTCTACCCTATCGACTCCCCAGTCCCAAGCGTCACTAAGGCCTTCGTCGAATTTGGTCGACGGGCGGAATGGGGCGTCATGAACGGTAGACATGGTTGGTTGTTCTAGGAGCAGTCGTTGTGCGTGGTTGACTTACGGTGGCGGCGTGGGCGTCTACGTGGTTGCGGGGGTAGTTGTTGTTCGACTTCTTGGACGGTTCGTTGCATGAGGGAGCGGATGCGTGCGAGTCCTTCGGGTTTGGCGAGTTCGTGGCGCAGGCGGCGGTGGCGGGTGTAGAAGTCTATGACGCGGCGTAGTTGGTTGTATTCCATGGGGAGGCTGCCCATGGGGAAATCGTGGTCGTAGCGGTAGCAGGTGATGGCGGCGTTGGCGGTGGTGGTTAGGAGCAGCTGGTAGGCGACCACCTTGGTGACCTGTGGCCGGTTCTCCCAGGGGATGTAGGTGGTGTGGCGGGTGCCGGGCCATGTGTGGATGCCGTCGTGGGTGAGCACGAGCGCGGGCCTGTGGCGCAGGGTGAACGGGGTCTTGCGCCAAGACGCCGTGGCCAAGCCCATGAAGAGAGAGGCGAAAAACACTGTGCCTCGCATGGTGGAGCCGATCGGTGTCTGGGTGAGCCGCACGAACCACACCAGGCCGATGCCGGCTGCGCCGGCAAGGAACACCATGCCGAAGAACAGGTATTCCGCTATGGCGGTGCCCCGGTCGGGGAAGAATAGTGTGGAACCCTCGGTGTGCCGCCAGTACTCGCGCGTACGCCGCAGTGCCCACCGATGATCAACCGCAACCGGAATATGTAACGCGAAGGCTAGGGCAACTAGTCCAAAAACAACGCTGCATGTCACATTGTTGTACAGTGCTGCCATCATCCAAGATACGAGGAGTGATCCGCACGCCGACAGGGTATCCCACCAGGGGGCTTTGGCGCGATCTGTGTCCGCCTGGTCGCAGTTGGTGACATGGGGATACTTCCACCTGCCCCAGCGGAAGATGTGGTGATCCGGGCTCATGGCAGTCGCTGTTCTGACGGAATCATTTGTCATTCGTGGAACTAAGGGTCTGCTCGACTCGTTCTACGCTGTTATGCATGAGGAGCTGGACGCGATAGAGCCCATCGGGGGTCGCGAGCTCGTAGCGGAGATTGATGTGCTTGGTGTAGAACTCGATGACGCGGGCGAGCTGTCTGCCGCTGATGGTTGAGGTGTTTGAGGGGGATCAGGAACTGCAGGCGCTTGCGTGTGACTATGTTTAGCCCGTAGTGGCGTATGCCTGTTGCTTCCGGAAACGTGGTCCACGGGATACGACACCTGTAGGGCTCGTTCGGCCAGGCGAGTATGCCCTCGGGTCGTAGCAGTATCGCGGGGCGGGTGCGCGGCTTCCGCGGTTCGTCAACAAGTACGCCGAATACCAGTATTGCCAACAAGCTGATCGCGGCCATCGATGACCCGATAGAACCCGGGATTCGATAAGGGGCGAACCACGGGATTGCGAGGGTGATCAGGCAGCCGACAATCACGATCGAGTTCGGCAGGTTCATGCAGGCCCGGCTGTGCCAGGACTTGATCGATGTGAGCTCCACGCCCTCGGGCACGGATCGCCACTCATGATGAGCGTACAGGTGATCGGATCGCTCGGACAATATCGACATGCAAGACGCCAGCCAATAAAGGGTGCTGAACCCAGAAAACACGGCGAGGGTGAACGCTCTAGCCAAGCTTGCTGCCATCCACGCCGCCAGGATGCCTAGTGCTGCGCAGAACGGCAGTACTCGCAGCCATCTGTCATTCTGGCGGTCGACCTGGTCAAAGGTCAGAACTGTTGAATGTCGGGAAAGCCGCTTATTGCGAAGGACGCCTTCGATGATCGGCTTGCCTGGTTTCATCCGAAGGCCTTGTTCCATTGATCCGATATCCAGTCGCCGGCGTCGTCGACGTGGTCTGCGCCCCAGTCTTGTATGTCGTTCAGTCCTTTGTCGTTATTCTCGGGGGTCTCTAAGGGTAGCATGTGTTCGTGGGCGTACCCGACTCTGACCGCGACAGCCGTGGCGGCAGCGGCCGGGTATACTAGCGCAGGTATTGCCAGTGTGGTGATCTCACGGGTTATCACTGTGGCGCGTTCTGCGCGATGACGCAGTATGTGCAGCCAGCTCATAACCGCGCCCGTGTCCCCTGGCGACGCGTTGGCTGATGTGAAGCTCGCTCGAGTCATATGTTGCCTTGGTTCACTTGCGGTGTCTGCGTGGTCGTTTGGGTGTCGGTGGGGGTAGTTGCTGTTCGACTTCCTGGACGGTGTGTTGCATGAGGGATTTGACGCGTTCGAGTCCTTCGGGTTTGGCGAGTTCGTGGCGCAGGCGGCGGTAGCGGGTGTAGAACTCGATTACGCGGCGTAGTTGGACGTATTCGATGGGCAGGGTGCCCATGGGGAACTCGTAGGTTCCTGTCTGGCTTTTGATGACGGCGTTGGCGGTGGTGGTTAGGAGTAGTCGGTAGCCGACCACTTCGGTGACTTCGGGCCGGCTTTCCCATGACACGTATGTGCTATGGCGGGTGCCGGGCCAGATGTGGATGCCGTCGTGAGTGAGGGCCAGTGCCGGGCTGGGGTGTAGCGTGAAGGGGGTCTTTCGCCAGGACGCGGTGGCCAAGCCGACCGTAATGGAGGAGAGGAATACGGTTCCGCGCATGGTGGTGCCGATGGGGGATGCTGTGAGCTGGGCGTACCACACCAGGCAGATGCCAGCTGCGCCGGCGAGGAACACCAGGGCGAAGAACGCGTACTCGGCTATGGCGATGCTCCGGTCGGGGAAGAACAGTGTGGCCCCCTCGGCGTGCCGCCAGTACTCACGCACACGTCGCAAAGCCCCAAGATGATCCACCGCAACCGGAATATGTATTGCAAAACCTGTCGCGACTAGCCCGAAAACGACTGCGCAAGAGGTGTTGCCTACCAAAGTTACCAACATCCAGGCAAAGAGGAGTGTTCCGCCCGCTAATAGTGCCTCCCACCAAGGAGATTTCGAACGGTCGATATCTGCCTGGTGGCAGGTGGTGATGCGCGGATACTTCCGGCGTTCCCTCCAACTGGGCATATGACTATCCGAACTCATCCAAAGATCCGATTCCATTGGTTGGAGGCCCAGTCGGTCGCGTCATCCACGCGGTCTGCACCCCAGTCCCACATGTCATTAAGGCCCTCGTCTATCTTTCCGCGTATTTCCAATGGTACATAGTTCTGATAGAGATAACCTACGCCTACTGCTACGGACCCTGTCGCGAATACGGTTGCCCACACTGGCGCTCCCGCTATTGCGACCGCCGTTGCTGCCGAAGCTGCGGCTGGAAGCAGTACCTCGGACGGCGAGTCGCCTGTCGCGAGTTCGATGCCAATGAATCCGAGAGTGACGGAGATGCCTGCCGCTTTGGCGGCCTTCTTCCCGGTTTTGGCTACGTGTTCGGCGGCGTCCGCTTTAGGAGAACGGCCTAGGTTCCTGTCCACAGTGTCCTGATTCGGTGCCTTGCTGCCGGATCTGACCGCGGGGTTGCCTGAGCGCTTAATCGCTTTTGCGGTTGCCGCTGCAAGCGCGGTGTTGTACAGCGCGGTTGCCTTGTGGTAGTAGACGTTCTGTGCGGTTGCTTCGGCTCCTTCGCCGAAGGCATTTTCCACCATCTCCTTGACCCCGTCCATGAGGACGTTGGCCAATATGTTGGACTCCGCGGTTACGAGGTGCTCATCTATCCAGTCGTCGAGCTTGTCGAAGGTCTTCTGTACGTCCTCGCTGACCTCGTCGAAGAGAGCTTTTTTGGTCTGGTAGTCCTCGTAGGCGCTGTTTGCGGTGGTCCACTCCTGCTTCTGGGCAGCAGTGGCATTGTTGCCCAGGTCTGCGGGCTTGGACACCGGGATCGGCGCCGCAATGACGTTGCCGACGACCGTGAGACCGCCGGCGATCGCGGTCTCGCGGTGCTCTGCCATGTCATCCTTGCGCCAACCCAACTGGTCGGCGAAGGAACGGATCACGTCGACGGCCTTCTTAGCACGGTTGTAGGCGTCTTTGCATGCGTCATGCAAGTCGTCGGCATAATCAGCCGCAGCGTCGGCGATTTCACCCGATAGGGTGTAGCGCGATGTACTCGATGCGCCGGAGAACATCGTGCTCGCATCGGAGAAGCCGTCCTGCAGCTTCTTGAGCCAGTCGGCGGCACGATCGACAGACTCGACGCTACCGGGGATCGTGGTGTCGATCTGGGCGGTGCACACGCCGCCACCGGTGTCTACAGGGAAGCTCGGCGTGGTCACGGCATCTTCTCCTCCATGTCGCGGAAGGTCTGTGCGACGTCGTGATCGGCGCCGGTGACCAGATCGATGGCGTTCTTCATGTTGGTGTTGCCGAGTTCGGCCGCCAAGGCGAGTGTGCCGGCATCCGTAGCGAGCTGGGCGATCATACTGGCGATGTAGGTGCTGCCGTCACCAGCATCGACCGAATAGGGCACTGTCGGCTCATTGACCTCCAGGTCGTCCTGGGCGGTGGCGAACTTGCCGGCGATCGCAATCGCCATGTCATAGTCGAACCGGAACTGCTCAGTCATCGCGTTGCCCTCCGTGCCGTATCCGCCGCGGTACGCCACAACTCCTGCGGCACGGCCAGGTCCAGGTAGATGACATCGTAGTGCTCCACGGCCTCCAGGTCGCCTAGCCTCTCGGTCGGGTACAGCACCCAGGGCTGGTGCGGGCCCATGCAATCCGCCAGACGATCCAGTGCCGTGTAGGCCAACAGGGCCATCCGCCCGTCGTTCGTCCGGCGTAGTTCGATCTCCGCGCCGTAGGTATTCGGCGCGCCGGTAGACGGCAAATAGAGCGCGGGCGGGATAACCGGCCTCTTGCCGCGTGGGGGTTGGCCACTGCGTGAAGGCCGTCGATTTGGGCGGTCGGCGCCCTGGCGACCACGATAAGAGTCCAGGTGCCGCCCATTGACAGCGGCGACCGCAGGGGCCGCAGCGGTGGCGGCCGCTGTGGCGACCTCCCGTTGTCTTTGCTCCCTGCGGGCGAATAACTCAGCGCCCGAGATCAGGAACTTCGGACCGGTGCTGGAATCCATGACGGCAGCCTACATGGTCGCGTTGCGAAACCGTTGCCGTCCGCGCCTGTGGTCTCGACTGCACTGAGGGTGTTATTCGTGTGGTTTTACCATCGGGTTCGGTAGAGTTCGAGTTTGGTGG
>NZ_JAUMUL010000087.1 GCF_030530635.1 Actinomyces sp. | reverse complement strand
CCCCGCCTGACCACCGCCCCCCAGGGGGTGGGCCCCCCACCTCCCCCGCCGGGTGGGCCCCCCCACGCCCGGTTGGGGCGTCCGCCCTACCGCCCGGCCTCGCCATCCCGAGTCGCGTTGTACGACCCCCGGCGATGCTCCACAATCTTGGTGTGCTTTCCACGACCACCCCACCACAGCCCCGACCCTCATCACCACACCCTCAAATCGGAAGAGCCCGTTCACTATTACCTGAAGGTAGCCTGTGTCCAAGCCGACACGACACCACACGCACCCTCAATAGCAGGCCAACGGCCCCGATGGGCCCTCGATCACCTGGATGGGGGTGCCGAACACGGCGGTGAGGAGGTCTTCGCACATGATCTCCTCCGGCGATCCGAAGCGGAACACGCTCCCATCCTTCAGGGCACAGATGCGGTCGGCGTAGCGGGCGGCGAAGTTGATGTCGTGCAGGACGATCAGCACGGTGCGCCCGAACTCCTTCGCGGCGCGCTCCAAATGATTCATCATTTCCACACTGTGGGCGATGTCCAGGTTGTTAAGGGGTTCGTCCAGCAGCACGTAGTCGGTCTCCTGACACAGCACCATGGCCACATAGGCGCGCTGCCGCTGCCCGCCGGACAGCTCGTCAAGGTGCCGCTCCTCCAGCTCACCCAGGCCGAAGAAGTCGACGTAGCGGGAGATGATGCGCTCGTCGTCGGCGGTCAGCCGCCCGCGCGAGTAGGGGAAGCGGCCGAAGCCCACTAGTTGGCGCACGGTGAGCCGGGTGATGAAGTGGTTCTCCTGCCGCAGGATGGACAGCACCCGGGCCAGATCCGCCGACTTCGTGCTGGACACATCCAGCCCGGCCACGCGCACCGCCCCCTCATCGATCCCCAGTAGGCGCCCCACCATGGTCAGCAGGGTGGACTTGCCGGCGCCGTTAGGACCGATGAAGGCGGTAATGCCACCGGCGGGCAGGTCCAGGGTGACCGGCCCGATGGCAACCTCGGAGTTGTAGACCTTGCGTACCCGTTCCAGCTCGATCACAGGCGTCCCTTTCTGAGCACGACGACCAGGAACACCGAGCCGCCCACCAGCTCGATGATGATAGAGACGACGCCCTGGGCATAAAAGACATGCCGCATGATGAAGTAGGCGCCGGTGAGCACCAGTAGCCCCAGGCTGACGGCCATCGGAAACAAGTAGCGGTGGTCGTAGGTGCCGGACAACTGGTAGGACAGGATCGCCACCAGGAATCCGAGGAAGGTCATGGGGCCAACCAGCGCCGTGGAGGTGGCCATGAGCACCGAGACCGCCACCAGTACGCCGATGGTGGCGCGCGTGTGATTGAGCCCCAGAGTGGTGGCGGCGTCCCGCCCCAGGGCGAGCACATTGAGTCGACGCGAGCATGCCAGCAGGGCGGCGCTCGCAGCCACCGCCAGGGGGATGGCGATCGGGTAGTAGTCGGGGTCGGCGTTGGCGATGGATCCGAACAGCCGGGCGGACAACAGATCGAAGTCGCTGGGGGTGAGCAGACGCTGCATGAAGGCGGTCAGGCTGCCCAAGCCCGAGCCGATGACGATGCCGATCAGCAGCATCGAGAACAGGTGCTGGGACCCGCCGGTAAGCAGCCAGGTGTACAGCAGCAGGGACAGTCCCACCATGAGCAGCAGTTGGAGCGTGAACATGGGGGCGGTGCGGGTGGCGATCAGGCCGGTGGCGCCGAAGAAGAAGATGGTGGCGGTCTGGATGGCCCGGTACAGGGATTCGAAGCCCATGATCGACGGCGTGATGATGCGGTTGCCGGTGGCTGTCTGGAAGGCGACGGTGGCCATGGCCTGGCACACCGCCACCACGATCATGGCAATGATGGCGTCCAGGCGTCTGTTGGCGATCAGCCAGAAGCCGGGGGTACCGGGTGGCATCGGGTTCTTCCACAGCAGCAGGCCGACGGTGAAGCAGACGGCCAGGCCGGTGACCGCCAGGTAGGTCAGCCACCAGCGACGGCGGGCCGCGGGGGTGGCGAAGGCGCCGGAGCGGCGGGGGGCGGGTTGGCCGGACGGTGTCGGGTCGGCGCTGAGGCTGCCGGGATTGGGCGCGGTGGCTACGGCCACTGGGGAACTCATGCTCAGCCTCTCCTGGTCTGGCGGATGATCAGGGCGATGAATACCGCGGCGCCCACCAGACCCAGAACCACAGCCACCGGAATCTCGAAGGGGGCGATGATGGTGCGGGCCAGCAGGTCGCATACGGTGATTAGTCCTATGCCCACCAGGCACACCCAGGGCAGGTTGGAGCGCAGGTCGTCCCCGCGGCGCATGGATACCAGGTTGGGGACAATCAGCCCCAGGAAGGGCAGCGAGCCGACCACCACCGTGACGGTTCCGGTGGCCACGGCCACCAGACCGGTGCCGATCAGCACGGTGCGACGGTAATCCACGCCGATGTTGGTGGCCACGTCCTGCCCCAGCCCGACGGCGGTGAGGTGATCGGCGTAGTAGAAGATCGCGGCCACCACCGCCACCACGATCCACAAGACCTCGTACTGGCCCCGGTACACCGAGGTGAAGCTGCCCTGGAACCACACGCCCAGGGACTGCAGCATGTCGGTCTGTAGGGCGAAGAAGGTGGACACCGCGCTGACCACCGCGCCGAGCATCATGCCGATGATCGGCACCAGCAGAGAGGAGCGCAGGGAGATCCGGCGCAACAGCAGGAAGAACACCATGGTTCCCAGGAAGGCGGCCGTCACGGCGCCGGCCATGCGCCCCAGAACACTGGCACGCGGGAAGAGCACCATCACGGTCAGCAGGCCCAGGCCCGCCCATTCGGTGGTGCCGGTGGTGGTCGGCTCCACGAAGCGGTTCTGGGTGATCAGCTGCATGACCAGGCCGGACATGCTCATGGCGGCCCCGGCCAGCACGAGCGCCAGGGTGCGCGGGACGCGAACGTTGCGGAACAACTCCCAGCCGTCGGCGTGGGACAGGATCGCGTACTGGCCGGTGGCCAGGCTCAGGCCCAGCAGGGCCACGACCACCACCAGCCCGACCGCGAGCCCCGGGCTGACCAGGGGCCCGCGGGTGCGGGCTGTGGTGTTAGTGAAGCTGCGCGCAGGCGCACTGCGCTCTTGAAGCCGCCGGATGGTACTCAGTTCTTGGCACCTTCGAAGGCGTCGGCGATCGAGTTGAGGATCTCTGTGTAGGTGATGATCGATTCGTTGGTGTAGGTGTCGGCCGGGGCGTAGACGATCTGCTTGGAGTTCACCGCGGTGACGTTCTGCAGAGCGGCGTTGCCGGCGATTACGTCCGCTGCGGGGGTGTAGCTCGGGTCATCCGCGCTGATGGCGGCGTCGCGGTCCATGACGAAGATCCAGTCCGGGTTGGACTCGGCGATCTGCTCCACGGAGACGTCGTCGCCCTGGTGGTCATCGGTTGAGGCCTGCACCTCAAGGGCCGGCTTCAGTCCGAGCAGGTCGAACACCGGCCCCCAGGTGCGTCCGGTGGTGGGGCCCGAGTAGCCGATCTCGCCGCCGGAGACGATGACGGCCATGACCTTCGAGGAGCCGTCGTAGGCCTTCTTGGCGCGGTCCACGGCGGCATCGAAATCGGCGATGAGTTGCTCGGCCTCGGCCTCCTTGCCGAACACCTGTCCCAGGGCGGTCACCTGCCGCTTGAGTTCGGCGTCGAAGGGCTGGCCGTCGCGCGGATCGAGGTCGAGGAGGGCGGCCTCGGGGGTGAGCTGTGCGATGGAGTCGTAGTGACCGGCGAAGCGCTGGCCGACAATGACCAGGTCAGGTGCGGCCGCCACCAGGGCCTCCAGATCGGGCTCACGATGGTTGCCCAGGTCGGCCACGTCGTCGCCGTTGTAGGCGGTAACGGTGGAGGGCATGATCCTCTTGGGGGCGGCGACCAGCGGAACGCCCCACTGGGCGAGCACCTCGAAGGTGCGGTTGTCGGTCGCGGCCGCCCGCTGCACGGGCAGCGCGATCTCCACCGAGCCATGGTTGTCCTCAATGGTGACCGAGGAGGCCCGGGTGGCCGGTGTGGTTGCAGAGCTGTCGGCGGTAACGGCCGCGTCACCGGAGGCCGGCGCAGCCGACGCCGTGGCGGTGGAGGCGGAGTCGGCGGCACCGGAGCAGCCTGCCAGTACCAGGCTGACGGCCGCCGACAGCGCCAGGAGCGCAGGGAGCTTACGAGACATGTCTTCCTTTGGGATCGTAGGGCTCGCGAGGATCGCCCACGCGAGATACATAGACAAACCCTCCCCATTAGGTCAGGTTCACCTACCTATGGTTAACCTACATTCCTCTCCTCGGTCCCGGCAAGTACTGTCTCATCGCCGAGATCGGTAGAAGTCACGTGCCCAGATCGGTCACTGCGGCGCCAGCCCGGTTTCACGGCGCCGTGGAGGAGGCAGCCGGACTCGCTGCGGCACTGCCGACGGCAGTGGCAGATGCGGTAGCCACGGCCCTGCTCGTCTCGACGGCGGCCGCAATGTCGGGAACGTGGTGCTCGCAGCACCACGGCAGCGACAGCGGCGAGGCGGCCTTCAGGCTGGCGGCGGCCATCGTGTCGGTGACGAACAGCGCGGTGCCGGCCGCGACCGCAGGTATCGTCGCCAGCCGTGGATCGGTCTTAATGGATTCTACGGCGTCCGTGTCCCCCACCTGGACCCACAACAGATCGGCGGTGAGTTGCGCGGCATCGGCAAGCGGGAAGCTCACCGCGACGTCGTCGGCATCCTGCCCCGCCCTGGCGACGACGGGGGCCGGCGTCAGCCCCAACTGCCACAGCACCTGCGAACGCGTGTCCGACTCGGTGTACAGGGTGATGGACGGGCCGGAGACGTCGATCGAGACCGCCGCATAGGTGGCACCGCGCAGAATCGGGTTCGCGGTAATGGTGGAGGTCAGGACGTCGGTGGTGGTGTTGACCAGCGCCTCGGCGGCTGCAGAGCGTCCCAGCGCCCGACCGACCGCCACGGTCACCGCCTCCCAGGAGGCCTCATAGGCAACGGCGTCGGCCGGATACGCCAGGGTGGGGGCGATGGCGGAGAGGCGGCGATACTCCTGCTCGCTCATCCCCGAATGCACGCCGAGGATGAGATCCGGCTCCAGGTCCGCCATCGCCTCGACGTCGAACTCGTCCAAGTCGTCGTACACGGCGGGCGCCGCATCGGTGCCAACATCGGCACCCAGTGCGTCAAGGCCCTCTACGGTCCAGGGATAGGCGTCATCGCCCGCAGCATCTACCGCGGGCACACCTGCGGGTACCAGGCCCAGGGAGATCACGACGTCGGCGTCCACGGTGGAGATAGCCGCGATGCGGGTAGGTTCGGACGCGATCGTAGTGGAGCCGTAGGTGTGCTTAATGGTGATGGGGAATGACTCCGTGGCGCCCTGCAAGGCGTTTTCGGCCGCGGCAGAAGAACCGGTGGAGGGACCGGCACCGGAGGAGCAGGCGGCCGCCAGTGCGGCGGCACCCGAGGCCCAGGCGCCGACCAGGACCGCGCGGCGACTCGGGCGCAGGTCAAACCGCGCCCTACGCACGCCGGACCCGGCGCGGGCACGGGGTGAAGCTGCGGCTGTGCGACCACGACCGGTGCCTTCAATGGCTGTGGCGGAGGCGGCGTCGACATCCGGGGAGTCGGCAGGTTCGTTGGAGTCGGCGGAGTCGGCCAAAGACGATCATCCCTTCGGTCGCGTCCCCGGCACCGGGCGGCCGAGGCTCGGTCACCGGCATTTTCCTATGCCGGGTCCCCACCCGGCAAGGCACTCCTGCCACCATCCAGTAACACGTTTCGGTGACGCGAACCGCGGGCGGTGGCAGTCAAGTGGCTCTTCAAGTCTGAGGGTGTGAGCGGGGCCCGGCCCCGGTCATGCGGCCAGGCCCGAACTCACCAAGTCGCCACGTCTGGTGCGTCCCAGGGACCGCCGACTGCTGGCGGAGACCATCGGACGCGATCCAGTCACCGGAGCCCCATTGGGTGTGGGATGCGGCCAGACCGGTTACGGGACCCCCGGCGAGCCCGCTGCACCCGCTCCGGCGCAGTCCTCCGCCTACGGCCAGTCACCCGCCTACGGCGGCCCGCAGCAGTACGGGCGGCCGCACGGCCCCGCATCCGGATCCTGAGGGTTCAATGACGCAGCAGCCACCACCGCCCCGAATTCATGTCGGCGGCCCCCGCTACCCTGCCGCCATGGCCACCACGAAGATCCCGAGGACACGCACCTCCTACCTGTGTACCGAATGCGGCTGGACCAGCCCCAAATGGCTCGGTCAGTGTCGCGAGTGCCGTGCCTGGGGCACGCTGGAGGAGTTCGTCGAGCCCTCCTCGGGCGGGGGTGGCGGACCCGGGCGCAGTACCATCACCGCCGCGCCGGCTCGTCCCGCCGTCGCCGCCCGCCCCATTGCGCAGGTGAGCGCCGAGGAGGCCCGCGCCCGCCCCACCGGAGTGGGTGAGTTGGACCGGGTACTCGGGGGCGGAGTGGTCCCCGGGGCGGTGGTGCTGCTGGCCGGGGAGCCCGGCGTCGGTAAGTCGACCCTGCTGCTGGATGTCGCCGCCAAGGCTGCCGCCGCCTCCCGCGAGCGCGGGCACGGGCCGGTGCTGTACGTGACCGGTGAGGAGTCGGCCAGCCAGGTGCGATTGCGCGCCGAGCGCATCGGCGCCATTGATCCGGCACTGCTGCTGGCCGCCGAAACCGAACTGGGCGCACTCCTCGGGCACGTTCAGGACGCCGCCCCGTCACTGTTGATCGTGGATTCGATCCAGACCATCGCCTCCACTCAGGTCGAGGGCGGGGCGGGAGGCATCACTCAGGTCCGCGCGGTCGCGAGTGCGCTCATCCAGGTGGCCAAGGAGCGCGCCATTCCGGTGCTGCTGGTGGGGCATGTGACCAAGGACGGCGGCATCGCCGGTCCGCGGGTGCTGGAGCACCTGGTGGACGTCGTCTGCCAGTTCGAGGGAGACCGCCATGCTCGGCTCCGGCTCCTGCGTGCGGTGAAGAACCGCTATGGCCCCACCGATGAGGTGGGCTGCTTCGATCTGGGTGAGCGCGGCATTGCCGGCCTGGCCGACCCTTCGGGTCTGTTCCTGTCGGCGGCGCGCAGTGAGGTTCCGGGCACCTGCGCCACGGTGACGCTGGAGGGACGCCGTCCCATGCCGGTGGAGATTCAGGCCCTGGTTGCAGGAACCGCCGCCGGCTCTCCGCGCCGCACCACCTCCGGCGTGGACCACTCCCGAGTGGCGATGGCACTGGCGGTGCTCGCGGCGCGCCTGCGCCTGGACACATCGGCTGCGGATGTTTACGTGTCCACCGTGGGCGGTGCACGGGCGGTGGAGCCGGCCACGGACCTGGCGGTGGCACTCGCCGTGGTCTCTGCCGCTCAGAACCTCCCCACTCCCCCGGGTCTGGTGGCCTTCGGAGAGGTGGGGCTGACCGGGGAGGTGCGGGCGACCGTGGGCGTGCAGCGGCGGCTGGCCGAGGCGGCACGTCTGGGCTTCGATCGGGCTATCGTGCCTCTGGCGGGGTCGAAGGAGCTGCGGGGCGTCGAAGGCGTCCACATTCTGCCGGTCGCGCATCTCAGCGAGGCCGTCGGGGCGGCCCTGCCGCGCGGTTGAATTGTAATCGTCGCCCACCGGGCGCGGGAACGCCGGCGGGTTCGTTTCGCGCCGCGGCCTGGCACACTCCGGCGCGACCGGTTTCACGGCGTCGTGCCGCCTCATGCGGCTAGCATGATCAGGCACCGGTCCGGTGCGTGCACGACTCGGCGCGCCCCGGTCCATTCCTAGGAGAATCCCATGACCGAGACCACAGCTAACCTGCTGCGCGAGACACTCGCTCTCATCGCCCCCGGCACCGTACTGCGTGACGGCCTGGAGCGTATTCTGCGCGGGCGGACCGGGGCTATCATCGTGCTCGGCTTCGACGAGACGGTTGAGGCGATCTCCTCGGGCGGCTTCAGGCTGGATGTGGAAGTCACCGCCGCCCAGCTGCGAGAGCTGGCCAAGATGGACGGTGCCGTCGTGGTGGATCGGGCTAACAATCGCATTCGGCGGGCGAACGTGCAGCTGCTGCCCAACGCCTCCATAGAGACCGCTGAGGCCGGCATGCGTCATCGCACCGCCGAGCGCGTCGCCCGTCAGACCGGGCATCCGGTGATTTCCGTGAGCCAGTCGATGCGGATCATCTCCTTGTACGTGGATGGTCGCCGGCATGTCATCGAGCCCAGTGAGGCCATTTTGGCGCGCGCGAATCAGGCACTGGCCACCCTGGAGCGGTACAAGGCGCGCCTGGACAAGATCTCCGGCGGCCTGGACGCCCTGGAGATCGAGGACCTGGTCACCGTACGAGACGTGACCGCCGTGCTCCAGCTGCTGGAGATGGTCAGCCGCATCGCCTCCGACATCGACGGCTACGTGGTCGAGTTGGGCACCGACGGGAGACTGCTGGCCCTGCAGGTGGAGGAGCTCACCCGCGGGCTGATGGCGGAGCGTGACTTCCTGCTGACCGATTACCTGCCGCAGGGACTGGAGATCGCCGCCGTCGATGCCAGGTTGAAGTGGGTGGGATCCCCCGCCCTGCTGGATCTGGCCATGGTTGCCCGTTCGATTGGACTCGGCGGTGCCGACGGGCAGGACCTGGATGCCTCCGTATCACCCCGCGGGCTGCGTATCCTCGCCAAGATCCCACGGCTGCCGCTGGCGACAGCACGCGCCGTGGTAGACAACTGGGGTTCGTTGCAGGCGGTGCTGGGAGCGACGGTCGAGGAGCTGGAGGCTGTCGACGGCGTCGAACAGCGTCAGGCCCGCACCCTGCGAGATGGGCTGTCGCGCCTGGCGGAAGTCTCCATCGCCGACCGCTACGCGTGAGTGGGACGAGCGCCTCCGGCACGCCGGCGCGCAGACCACCTATCGATGATGAAGCGCACCGCATCACTCCGCGCAAGCGCCGCCTCGAATCGCTGTACGGTATTGGACCCGTATAACAGCATCATTACCTACTTGATCACGAAGACGCGGTCCTCGGTCAGGTCGGCGCCATCCAGCTGGATGCGCACCCGGTAGGTGCCGGCGGTGGCGACGTTCCCGGAGGCGACGGTGGCTGCCGTCTCCGCGG
>NZ_JAUMUL010000012.1 GCF_030530635.1 Actinomyces sp. | reverse complement strand
CACTGCCGGCACCCCACACCCACCCACAACCACACACCAACAACAAAAGACAGCTTCTACCGGTTTCGGGGTAGTGAGCGCCGGTGCCGACGCACCGGGGGTGGTACACGGAGGTACGAACAGATAACCCTGCCGACTGCGAGCAGGAAGCCCCTACCGGCCGGCTACCGCTCCTAGACTGTCTTCTAACTATCATCACGGCCCACAGCCACTACAAGCCGCACCACGAAGTAGAGTAGTGGGGCTTAGGGTATGCGGCGCCGGCTGCGCCGGCCGTCGAGTGAGAAAGAAGGAACATGGCGTACGACAGGCGTGAGGACCGTTCCGGTTCCAGGGATCCGCGTGGCAAGGGCGGAGACCGGCATGGTTTCGGCCGTCGGAATGACGGTGACTCTTATTCACGTTCAGTCGGCGGCCGACGGAGCGGAGATGGTCGTCGGGACCGTGGAGCGGATGACGGCGGGGGACGCTTCGGAGGTGGCCGTCCGGACGAGCGCGGCCGTCGTCAGCGCGACAGATCCGGCCGCAGGGAACACAGACGCGATGATGGCAGGGGCCGTAACCGCGGAGGGGGGGCCAGGCCTCCTCAGCGGACACGGGTGCCGGAGCCGCCGGTGCCGGAGGATGTGGCCGCCCATAACCTGGAGGCATCGGCTCGGCGGGAGCTGCGTGCCCTAGGAAGGGCGAACGCTGAGAATGTGGCTCGGCATCTGGTGATGGTGCAACGGCTGCTCGATTCCGACCCGGAGTTGGCCTACCAGCATGCCCGGTACGCGGCGTCGCACGCCGGGCGCGTTGCGGTGGTACGCGAGTCGGCCGGAATCGCGGCATACCTGTCAGGTCATTACAGCGAAGCCCTGCGTGAGATTCGGGCCGCCCGGCGTTTGTCCGGGCTGGACCTGCACCGTGCCATAGAGGCGGATTGCGAGCGCGCCCTAGGACGCTACAACCAGGCAATAAAGGTCGCGCAGGAGGCCGATCCAAGCCAGCTCGACGATATTGAAGAGGCGGAGATCGCCATGGTGATCTCGGGGGTGCGCCACGACATGGGGCAGAGCGAATTGGGTCTCATGGTGATCGAGGAGGCGATCATGATGTTCCGCGGTGACCGCGAGACACTCCGCCGACTCCACTCCGTGCGCGCGGACCGTCTGGAAGAGCTCGGGCGGAACGAAGAGGCCGCCAGTGTTCGCCGACGCATCGGGATGGTCGAGGAGCAGGATCACATTGATGAGGTCGAGGTCTACGACATTGAGGATGACTACGAACAATCTGAGGGAGTGCCACACCCGGACATGAATCAAGGGCTGCGGGCTTCCGGTAACGATGAGGTGGCGTCCGCCGATGGGTCGCTTGACGCAGCCGGGGCGCCGGAGGACGACGGACCGGTCGGACGGCCCGATGCAGTCGTCGCTGACGACGACGTCGCAGCAGCGGCGGAGGGAGAGGCTGAGGAGCATCGTGGATAATTTGATCAAGAACAGCACCGGGAGCACGTCCGGCTTCCTAAACGGCTGCGGTGAGCCCCTGGCCGCGGTCTACGACGTCGCTCTGCTGGATCTTGACGGCGTGTGTTTCGCCGGGGACGCGCGCGTTCCGTACGCCGCTGCGGGTGCCAACGGGGCGCGCGAGTGCGGGATGCGTCTGGTCTTCGTGACAAACAATGCGTCGCGCGCCCCGCAGGCCGTGGTCGACAAGCTCTCCCGCAACGACATTGTGGCTTCAGAGGAGGAGGTCTTCTCCGCCGCCATGGACGCCGCGGCCCTGCTTCACGAGCATCTGTCCGACGGCGCTCCCGTGTTCGTCATCGGCGGTGAGGGCCTTCGGCAAGCGCTCACCGCAGAGGGATTCACCGTCGTCGCCTCGGCGCAGGACAGGCCGGCCGCCGTCGTACAGGGCTGGGACCCCGCGGTCGACTGGGCGATGATGTCTGAAGGACTGTACGCGATCACCGACGGTGCCCTACACGTCGCTACCAACCTGGACGCAACGCTGCCCACCGAGCGTGGCTTCGCCCTCGGGAACGGGAGCCTGGTGGCCGCGGTCGCCAACGCCTCGGGACGCAGGCCCTTGGCCGGGGGCAAACCTCATCCGGGCATCTACCGGCGTGCGTTGCGTCGTGTAGGAGGCACCAGGCCGCTCGCCGTCGGCGACCGGCTCAATACCGACCACGTTGGGGCGCGGGCCGCGGGCATCCCCGGCCTGCACGTGCTCACCGGCGTCAGCACCGCCCGCGATGTGCTGCTGGCCTCGCCCGAGGAACGGCCGACTTTCTTGCACACGGACCTGCGCGGCCTGCTGCAGCCCCACCCCGTGCCCGCGCGCATCATCAATGATGGTGAGGTCTGGTGGCAGGTCGGTGACGAGTGTTGGCGGGCGACCGGAGCAGGCCTGGAGAGCCGGAGCGCCGGACTGCTCGACGATGCCGCGACGGTTGCGGTCAGCCTGGACGCGTATCGCGCACTCGCCTGCGCGCTATGGGAGTATGCCGATGCCCACGGCGGCCGCACGGAGGTACTGAACGTGCCGGAACTCGAAGTGTCCTCTTGAACGTGACGACGCCTGGAGCACACGGATGAACGCCGCACCTCGCCCGGTTCCGCCCTCCCCGCCCGGGGCCGCCCGTGACGCCGTGCCGGAGTTGGCGGCACGGCTTGAGGCCGTCGCTGAACTGCCACTGGAGGAACGCGCCGCTCAACTCGCAGCCATACGTGAGAGGCTGTCATCCGATTTGCGTCAGACCGAGAACTGATCCCGGACCCGAACCCCGACCCCATGGCACGACTAATCCGCATCGATTCAGAACTCGTTCGGCGAGGGCTCGCCCGCTCCCGTGCCCACGCCGCGCGGCTCATTGGCGACGGCCACGTGACCCTCGACGGCGTGGTGGTGACCAAGCCCGCCCGGCAAGTCAATCCGGCACAGGCGATCGAAGTCATCGCCCCGGAGAACGACGACTACGTTTCCCGTGGCGCGCATAAGTTGGCGGGTGCGCTTGAGGCACTTCAGGAGCGCGGCCTGTGCCCGCGCGTCACCGGCCGGCGCTGCCTGGATGCCGGCGCCTCTACCGGCGGCTTCACAGACGTGCTGCTGCGCCGAGGCGCTGCTCACGTGGTTGCTGTCGACGTCGGCTACGGTCAACTCGCCTGGTCTCTGCGCAACGATCCGCGCGTGAGTGTGCTGGAACGTACTAATGTGCGCACACTCCGGCCCGAGGCGGTGACTCCCGCGCCCGAACTCGTTGTTGGCGATCTGTCGTTCATCTCACTGACCACCGTGCTGCCGGCCCTGGTCGGGGCGGCAGCCCCCGACGCCGACCTGCTGCTCATGGTAAAGCCCCAGTTCGAAGTCGGCAGGAGACGCCTTGGCCACGGGGGCGTGGTCCGCGACCCCGCACTGCACCTTGAAAGTGTGCTAACCGTGTGCGAGTGCGCCCATGCCCTGGGACTGGGCATCGACGCCGTCACCGCCTCGCCGCTGCCCGGTCCGGCCGGGAACGTCGAGTATTTTGTGAACATGCACGCCGGACGGGCCGGCTCACCGACGGATCTGGTCGGTCCGGCATTGCAGGACGAGATTCGATGCGCAGTTGCCGCCGGACCCGCCGGAGACAGCTCCACACGCAACACACATCTCCCGGAAGGAGGCGGACATGACCACCGGAACCATTCCCGCGACCACGCCTGAAGTCGCCTCCGAGGAAGCGTCGGGGAAGAGTGCAGCGGGTGCCGACGCGACTGGCATGCAGGTGGTCCAGAACCCCTTGGCCCTGCGCCGGCCGCAGCTGAGACGCGTCATGCTTCTCCAGCGCGATCTGAACGACAAACCGGTCCCGCCCCACCGCAAGGCGGCTCCCACCGCCACCGCCGTGGCCCGCGCGGAGGCAGCGTTGCGGGCGCACGGCGTCGAGCCCGTGGAGCCCGGATTCGAGGGCGACGTGGACCTGGTGCTGGTCATGGGGGGCGACGGCACCATTCTGCGCGCCAGCGAAGTCGCCCGCGATCGGGACGTACCGCTGCTGGGAATCAACACCGGGCATGTCGGCTTTCTCGCCGAGGCCGACCCGGACGCCGTGGAACAGGTCGTCGCCGACCTTGTAGCCGGCCATTATGTGGTCGACACCCGCATGACCGTTGATGTGGAGGTGCACGCCCCGGACGGGGCGGTTACCCGCGACTGGGCCCTCAATGAGGCCGCACTGGAGAAGCGCGACCGTGCCCGCATGGTCGAGGTGGCCGTCGGCGTCGACGGTCAGGCGGTATCCTCCTTCGGCTGCGACGGGCTGGTCATGTCCACACCCACGGGCTCCACCGCCTACGCCTATTCCGGCGGAGGCCCCGTAATCTGGCCCGAGGTGGAGGCCCTGTTGCTCGTGCCGCTGTCAGCGCACGCCCTGTTCACACGCCCGCTGGTTGTAGGCCCCGATTCCCGCCTGGAGGTGGTCATTTACCATGCCGGCTTCGGTGGAGCGGAGGTGTGGTGCGATGGCCGCCGCTGCCTGGACGCCCCCACCGGCTCGCGCATCTGCGTCACCCGCGCCGAGCGGCCGGTGCGGCTGGCCCGGTTGAA
The DNA here is from genome assembly GCF_030530635.1 of Actinomyces sp. Taxonomy (GTDB): domain Bacteria; phylum Actinomycetota; class Actinomycetes; order Actinomycetales; family Actinomycetaceae; genus Actinomyces. The sequence goes on along the minus strand of NZ_JAUMUL010000012.1, from coordinate 55,131 downwards.
CAAGGCTCCCTTCGCCACTCGCCTGGTACGTAAATTCGATCTGCCCGTGCAGGGATGGCGCACCGCCGAGGCGTCCGCCGCCTTGACGGACCGGGACGGCGACATACGGTGATCGAGTCGCTGCACATTGAGAACCTCGGGGTGATCGAGGAGGCCGACTTGAATCTAAGCCCCGGGTTGACCGCCCTGACCGGAGAGACCGGCGCCGGCAAGACCATGGTGCTCACCTCGCTGGGGCTGCTCCTGGGACAGCGGGCCGAGTCCGCAGTCGTGCGGGCCGGAGCCGATCGGGCCCTGGTAGAGGGAGCCTTCATCCTGTCTCCTTCGTCGCATGCGGCGAGCCGTGCCGTCGAGTCCGGCGCCGAACTCGACGAGGATCTGCTACTCGCCTCGCGCGTCGTTCCGGCATCCGGACGCTCCCGGGCACATCTGGGCGGCCGCGCCGTCCCCTCGGCGGTACTGGCCGACGTCGGAGCCCGCCTCGTGTCCGTACACGGGCAGGCGGATCAGTTGCGCCTACGTTCGGCCTCGGCGCAGCGCGCCGCACTCGACGGCCTCGGCGGGCCGAGTCATGCAGCCCTGTGTCGCCGCTACGCGGAGGCCTACCAGACCAGGAACACGGCGGCCGCGGCACTGGAGCAGTGGCGCGCCGGCGCCGAGTCACGCCGCGTCGAGGCCGAAGACCTGAGACGATGGCTGGAGCAGCTGGACCAGCTCGCCCCACAGCCGGGGGAGGACACCGCTCTTACCAGGGAGGCCGAACGGCTGGACCACGCCGAGGACCTGCGCCGTGCCGCCGCCGCGGCTCGCATCGCACTGGCCGGAGACGAGGAGGCCACCGCAGATGCCCCGGACGTCATGGCCCTTACCGCCGCCGGCGACCGGGCCCTGGCCCAAGTGGCCGGCCTCGATCCCGCCCTGAACGCGTTGGCCGACCGGCTGCATCAGCTCAGCATCGTCACCGCGGACCTGGCCGGTGAATTCGCCGAGTATCTCGCATCCCTGGACGCAGATCCCGCCCGCCTGGCCTGGGTACAGGACCGCCGTGCGGAACTCGCCCGGGCCTGCCGGGAGATCGGCGGTCCCACCACCCGGCTCGACGACGTCGACGCCCTGCTCGCCTGGGGAGAGGCTGCCGCCGCCCGCCTGGATGAGCTCGAAGGCCCCCACGGCACCGCCGAGGCCCTGACCGAGGCGTTCGCCGAGGCGGAGAGCACGCTTGCCGACGTCGCCGGTGAACTGTCAGGCGCTCGGAGGCTTCTTGCCGAGCGCCTGCAACAGGAGGTCAATGCTGAGCTCGCCGGGCTGGAGATGAAGGAAGCGCGCCTGGTCGTGGAGCTCCAACCGCGCGAGGAACCGGGACCCACCGGTGCCGAGACCGTGGTCCTGCGGCTCGTCTCCCACCCCGGGGCACCCGCCCTGCCGCTCGGGAAGGGAGCCTCCGGCGGCGAACTGTCCCGCATCATGCTGGCCCTCGAGGTGGTACTGGCGGAGGCGGTGCCCGCAGCTCCGGGGCCCGGCGTCCGGGAGGGCGCGTCCGCCCACCACCGGCGCACTTTCGTATTCGATGAGATCGACTCCGGTGTGGGCGGACGGGCAGCCGGGGAGATCGGTCGCCGCCTGGCACGGCTCGCCCGTCGTTACCAGGTTGTGGTAGTCACCCACCTCGCGCAGGTGGCGGCTTGGGCGGATACGCAACTGGTGGTGCTGAAGGAGACGGCGGCCAACGACGTACAGACCGCCGTGATGCCGCAGCGTCCCGGTGCAGATCGTCCGTCCGTGCGGACTCGGGTCACGGCCGTCACCGGTCCGGCCCGAGTGCGGGAACTGGCACGCATGCTCTCCGGCCATGAGAACTCCGAAGCGGCCCTTCGGCATGCCGCTGAGCTGATTGACGAGGCCCACGTGGCAGAATCCCGGTCGTGAGGCTCCCGTTTCCGTTCCGCAAGCAGGCCCCGCCAGAACCGGACCGCCCCAGCGGCATGGTCCGGGTGGACGCGCGCACCAAGAAACTCACTAAGCGACTCCAGCCCGGTGAAATCGCGGTCATCGACCATGTCGATCTTGACCGGGTGGCGGCCGAGGCCCTGGTCGAATGCAAGCCGGCGGCCGTCCTGAACGCGGCCCCCTCCGTATCCGGCCGCTACCCGAACCTCGGCCCCGGCATCCTCATTGACGCGGGCATCCCGTTGGTCGACGACCTCGGCCCGGACATCATGCGTTTGCACGACGGACAGCGCATAACCATTGAACTCGACTCCGACTCCGACCATCCTGGCGCGGTGCACGTAGAGGGCCGCGGCGGACACCGCCACGGACACCGGTCGGCCGCCCAGACTGCCTCCGGTGCGGGAGGCAGCCATGACTCCGCCATCCTCGCCGAGGGCGTCATTCAGACGCGGCAGAGCATTGATGCGCTCATGGAAGATGCCAGGCAGGGACTGGCGGTCCAACTCGAAGCATTCGCCGCCAACACCCTGGAGTACATGCGTGGCGAACGCGACCTGCTACTCAATGGCGTTGGCATTCCGGAGATCCGTACCTCCATGAGCGGCAGGCACGTGTTGATCGTGGTGCGCGGCTACTCCTACAAGGAAGACCTCCAGGCCCTGAAACCCTACATCCGCGAGTATAAACCGGTCATCATCGGAGTCGACGGCGGTGCGGACGCGGTCCTGGAAGCCGGACTCAAACCGGCCATGATCGTCGGCGACATGGACTCCGTGTCCGACAAGGCCCTGGCCTCGGGCGCCGAGATCATTGTTCACGCTTACCGTGATGGGCGCGCACCCGGGCTCAAACGAGTCGAGGACCTCGGCGTGGAACACACCGTTTTCGCCGCCACCGGTACCAGTGAAGACATCGCCATGCTGATGGCCGATGAGGCGGGCGCCGAATTGATCGTCGCCCTGGGCACACACGCCACCCTGCTGGAGTTCCTCGACAAGGGACGCGCCGGCATGTCCTCCACCTTCCTCACCCGCCTCAAGGTTGGTGGGCGACTCATCGACGCCAAGGGCGTGTCCCGCCTGTACCGCACCCGCATCTCCGGCTGGCAGCTGGGGCTGCTGGCACTGGCGGGATTGATCGCCCTGTTCGTCGCCCTCGCCGCCACCCCCGCGGGCCAGACCTTCCTCGGCCTGTCCGGAGCAGTGTGGGACGATCTGGTCAACTTCTTCCGGTCCCTCGTAGGACTCACGCCGAACACACCCTCCGTCTGAGCAAGTACAGGATTCTTCATGATTGACTTTCGCTACCACCTGGTCTCGCTCATCTCCGTCTTCCTCGCCCTCGCCGTGGGCGTCGTCCTGGGGGCGGGGCCGCTGCAGAACTCGCTCGGCACGGCGCTCAACGATCAGGTCAGTTCCTTGCGGGCGGACCGCAACGATCTGCAAACCCGTCTGGAACAGACCGCGGCGGCCGTCAATGAACGTGACGAGTACATAAAGGCGACTGCCGAGTCCTTGCTGCCCGGAGTCCTGAATGGGCGCAGAGTCGCCGTCGTCACCATGCCCGGTGCGGAGCGCAATGACATCGACACCGTCATTACCGAACTCGGGACCGCAGGCGCCACCGTCGTCCGCCGTGTCAACTTGAGCACCGCCTGGGCGGAGACCGCACGCGAGTCCTTCCGCTCCACCTACTCCGGTCAATTCGCCCCGTACCTGGATGCCGCCGCCGCGGACGGCAATGCCGTACTCGGGCAGGGGCTAGCCACTGCTCTGACCACCGAGGGTGAGAATGCCACCGCCCTGATGGGGCTGCTCACTGCATCCGACACGCCACTTGTCACCGAGGACACTCCGCCATCCGGTCCGGCCGACATGATCGTCGTAATCGGTCCGCGGACGGTTGCCTCCCCTAATGGCGGGGAGCCGACCGCCGCGGCCACGCCCGAGCAGGACGCGTCAGCCTGGGTCGCGGCACTGACCGGTGTCGCTTCTGTCTCCACCACTGCGGTTGTCGGCGCCGCCGACGCCCGTGCGGACATCGTCTCCGCCCTGCGCACCTCCGAGGCGCCGGTGACCACAGTTGACTCCATAGGCCAGGCCACGGCCGCCGTATCCACCCCCCTAGCGCTTGCGGCCGTCGCTGCGGGTACGGTGGGCGATTACGGCTTCGATGACGGAGCCGACGCCGTCATCCCGCCCGTTTCCCGCTGACGCCGGTTACGCTTGCGGTCATGATGCCAACCAGTTCTCCGGCAGGTGGGCTCTCTCCACTGGTCGCTGCCGGCGCATCCGGCCTCACCACGGCGGCCTGCGCCGCCGGACTCGGAGCTGTAAGAGGCGTGTCGCAGCGGCTGCGACGCGTCAACTACCGCGGACGTACTGTGAATCTGCGTGGTGGTGTGGCGGTGGCAGCCGGTGCCGTCGCGGCGGGATCCTGCGTTGGGAGAACGCTCCCCGACGCCGCCGAACCAGCTGGTGCCAAGGCTGCGATCGCCTCCGTCACGGCGACTTTGGCCGCGGGCGTGGCGGGCCTCATCGACGACCTTGATGCCGGTGCGCATGACGGTGATACACCCGCCAAGGGGTTGAGCGGGCATCTGGCGGCTCTGCGTCGGGGTCACCTGACCACAGGCGCGCTGAAGGTGGCGGTGATCGGCGCCTCCGCTTTGGCAGCGGGCACTGTTATCGCCGCGACGCGGAGCCGTGGCGGAACAGTGCGTACGGCGGTCGATGCCGCGACCAGCGCCGTCGTGATCGCGTCCTGGGCCAATCTTCACAACCTGCTCGATCTGCGTCCCGGGCGTGCGCTCAAGGTTGCGGCCCTGACCACGGCGCCGTTGTTGGCCGACCCACGTCCACAGGCCTCGGTCAGCCGGATGCTGGCGGCAGGGGCCCTGGGCACGACCACCGCGGCCATGCCCGCGGATCTAGGCGAGACCACCATGCTCGGCGACACCGGGGCCAACGCCCTGGGTGCCCTGGTGGGTGCCGCCCTGGCCGCCCACCCCAGTGCCGTACTTCGCACCGTCGCCGCCACCACCGGGACGGGACTGGTTCTGACCAGTGAGCGGGTCTCCTTCAGCCGTGTGATCGAGGCCAATCCCATCCTTTCGGCCGTCGACCGCCTTGGGCGCGCGGACCAGTGACCGGGCCGATCACCTCCACGGCTTCTGACGCCGCCGAACACGGCGCGACGAAGGGTAGTCGACGCGGCCTCATGAGTGCCGCCGGGGGAGTAGCCGGGCTCACCTTGGTTTCGCGTGCGCTTGGTTTTCTGCGCTGGATCGTGCAGGCAACGACCGTTGGCGCGGGCACGGTCGCCGGCGCCTACGCCACTGCCAACCAGATCCCCAATGTGCTGTATGAGGTGGTGGTGGGTGGAGCGCTGGCGGCCACCGTGGTACCGCTGCTGGCCGGACCCGTGGGGGCGGGCCGCGAGGCTGAGGTTTCTCGCACCACCTCAGCGCTGCTGGGACTGGTACTGATGGTCCTGACCCCGCTAGCCGTTCTCCTGGCCGCATGCGCAGGTACGGTCGCAGGCTGGTTCCCCGTCTCCCACGGCGTGGCTCCCGCCATTCAACACGACCTGGTGGCGTCCTTCCTGCGCATGTTCGCGGTGCAGATCCCCCTGTACGGCGTTGGCGTGGTGCTCACCGGCGTGCTGCAGGCGCACGGCCGTTTCACTTGGCCGGCACTCACCCCGGTGCTATCCAGCCTGGTGGTGATGGCGACATACGCCGTGTACGGGGCGCTCACCCGAGGATCGGAGACCGCTTCCTCGGCGGCGCTGCAGGTGCTCGGCTGGGGGACGACACTGGGTGTGGCGGCACTGTCGCTGCCGCTGCTGTGGCCTGCGCGCCGGCTGGGGGTCCGGCTGCGACCTACCCTGCGCCTGGGGCACGGCACCGCGGCGAAGGCGCTGCGCCTTGGCGGCGCCGGGGTATGGACGCTGATCGCCCAGCAGCTCAGCGTCCTGGCGGTGCTGGCGCTCGCTCGCGCCGGCGGCACTACCGGCACCGTCGCCGTTTACCAGTACACACAGGCCGTCTACGTACTGCCCTATGCGGTACTTGTGGTACCCGTGGCCACCGTCATCTATCCGCGGCTGGCGACTGCCTTCACGCGTGCAGGCAATGACGCGCGCACGCTCACCGCCTCTTCCACCGCGTTGGTGACGGGTGTGGCCGTGACCGGGGCGGGCATGCTGCTGGCCGCCGCCCACGGTGCGGAGCGGTTCTTCGCTCAGCTGGCCGAGGTTGAAGGCATGGGTGCTTCCCTGGCCCTTTTGGCCCCTGGCCTGGTGGGTTACTCACTGATCTATCAGGTCACGCGTGCGCTGTATGCGGCTGATCGGGCCCGCGCCGCCGCTGGTGCCGCAGTTGCAGGTTGGCTGACGGTCGCGGCGGCATCCTGGCCGGCGGTGCGGTTGTTGGCTCCGCACGGCGGCGACGGTGTGGGCACGCTCAAGGGACTCGCCCTGGGCACGACCACCGGCATGTGCGTGGCCGGTGTCGGCATGCTGGTCGTGCTGGCGCGCTGCATGGGGGTGGGGGTGCTGGCGCCGACGGTGCGTCTACTGGCGGCGACCGCCCCGATTGCTGCCGTGTTCGGGCTGGTCTGCAATTGGCTCAGCCGCCAGCCGGCCGGAGCCATCGGCGAGGTGGCTGTGGCGGTTGGCGGGGCGCTGGTTACCGCCGCCGTGTCTGTGGCTACCATCTGCGCCGTCGACCGGGAATCGGTGGCTTCCCTGCGCCGTCCCCGGGCTGCCGGCCGTAATATTGCGGACCAGGGTGAGTCACAGGAGGTGAAATGAGCCGATCACAGGCCGAGGGCTCTCGGCGCGCCGTATCCGGTGATGGGACGGAAGCAGGCCCGGGTCGTCTGCGCATACTGGAGGTATCGGGAAGTGCCGCCGGGGGCATGCGCGCCCACGTCGCCGAGTGTGCCCGGATCTTGGCCGGCGAGGGGCATGATGTGATTGTTGAGGCCCCATCCGATGTCATTGCGGGTGCCGATTTCGGGCAGGCCCGCTTGGAGGTGCTGTCGATCGGCGCCCGTCCCACGCTCGGCGACGGCGCCGTCATTGCCCGGTTGCGGCGGCTTGGGCGCCGGGCCGATGTGGTCCACGCCCACGGGTTGCGGGCCGGCGCGCTGGCGGCTTGGGCCCTGGGCAGGCGGCGACCGGGACGCACCCGCCTGGTGGTGACTATCCACAATCGCCCGGTGGGCGGAAGGCTGACAACCGCCGTCGGGGACAGGCTGGAGAGCCTGGTGGCCGCACGCGCGGACCATATCCTGGCGGTTAGCCCCGATCTGGCAGAAGACTTTCGCAGCAGCGGAGCGCAGCGGGTCGACCTCGCCGTCATTCCCGCTCCGCGGCGCGACGAGCGGGGCCTGGCGCCCCGTGCATCCTCGGTTGAGTCCGCGTGGCGGGGGGCCTCCGGGAGACTTCTTACCGTTGCCCGCCTGGCGCCCCAGAAGGGCCTGGACCTGCTTTTGGATACTGCGGCACTGCTGGCGGCGTCCGGCGTGGAAGGCTCCGGGACGATGGCGGGGCTGGCCTGGGCGATCGCCGGTGAGGGGCCGGGCCGGGCCGCCGCCGAGGCCCGGATCCGTGCCGAGTCGTTGCCGGTGAACCTGCTGGGGCGGCGCGAGGATGTGCCGGCACTGATGGATGCCGCCGACGTGGTCGTACAGACCAGCCTGTGGGAGGGGCAGCCGATCGCGCTTCAGGAGGCCCTGCAGGCGGGTGCCGCCATTGTTGCCACCGATGTGGGCGGGACTGCCGCCACCGCACGTGGAGGTGCGATCCTAGTGCCCCCGCAGCCACAGGTAATCGCCGAGGCCGTGGCGGGGCTGCTACGAGATGCCGAGGCCCGGTATCGGGTGCGGGAACGTGCGCGGCGTGCGGCCGAACGGCTGCCGGATGGTGCCGCGCTTGCGGCCCAGCTGGAAGCCGTTGTCGCCTGCCGTGAAGTACCGTGAATTTTAGGAGAGAACGATGAGTCAGCCGAGCCGGCTCTGGGATGTTCACGATCCGACACGCCGGGTGATCAGCCACGAGCGTGTCTGGTCGGGGCCGATTTTTGCGGTCGACGACGACGCCGTGGTGCTGGCCGAGGGGATCGCACCGGTACGTCGCCAGACGGTGGTGCACCACGACGCCGTGAATGTTGTGGCTCTGCGAGAGGGGCGCGAGTCCTCACAGTCGGACTCGGCCGCAGAGATCCTCATGGTGCGCCAGTACCGCCACCCGGTGCGAGCGATGCTGTGGGAGATTCCGGCCGGGCTGCTCGACGTGCCGGGGGAGTCTCCCCTGGCCGCCGCACAGCGTGAACTCGCCGAGGAGACCGACTATGCGGCCGCCCGCTGGGACGTGCTGGTCGACTCTTATGCCTCACCCGGCTTCACCACCGAGGGGGCACGCACCTTCTTGGCCCGTGAGCTGAAGCTGCTGCCCGGGGAGGAGCGGATTGCCCGGGAGGCCGAGGAGGCGGAGTTCGAGCCCACCTGGGTGCGTTTCGACGACGCCGTGGAGGCGGTTCTGCGTGGGAGGCTGCACAACCCTTCCACGGTGATCGGTATTCTCGCCGCCGCGCGCGTGCGGGAGGACGGCTACACGAGCCTGCGTCCGGCCGACGCCGACTGGCTGCGCAGTCCCGAGAGCCTGTGAAGCCGTCACGGCTCCTTGGTCGTGCGAGTGTTGATGGCCTGGATTTCGGCTACGGGGATGTTGGTGGTTGTGGTGGTGGTGTGGGTGTTCATGGTGCCGGTGGCGCCGTCGGTGGCGGTGTAGGTGATGGCGTAGGACACCTTGACGTCCACCGGGGTCACAGCGTCCTTGAAGTGTGCGCTGGAGCGGTCGAACACGATTACGCAGTCGGTGCCCTTGGAGTCGTTGTCCTGGGTCCAGGGGATGCCGAAGCCGGTGCAGGTCGCGGTGCCGTCCTTGGGCTGGAGCGTCAGCCGGGAGGCGGTGGCGGTGATGGTGGCGGTCACCGGGCCCGCCGTAGCCGTAACCACCGCTTCTTTGGGTGTGTCGCCGGTGGCCCAGATCCAGGTGTCCATGCCCACGACCGTGGCTTGCATGTCTCCTACCGTGGGGTTGTAGCCGATTGTGGCCGTAGGAATCGTCACCGCGTCCCACGCCGCCCGCGCCAGGGTGGCCCCGTCAATCACCGGCTCCGGCGCAGCCTGACCGGCAGGCACCCACACCGGCGGATGAGAAACTATGTGGTCCTGAATCACGTCGTAGAAGTCTCGCGGGTCGTCGTCGGCCATGTACTCCGAGGAGCAGGTTGCCACGTACCAGTGCCCCTCGGTGTCGTCCGCATGCGACTCGTAGTCGGGGTAACGGGCTTTCTGCTCCTCCAGCGCCTTCGGGTCGGAGTTGTTGTTGTTACGGTGGTAAACGTCGGATGCTGCGCCGCCCGGTGAATCAAGCCAGTCGGCCGTCTCGGCGCCCGACAGGCCCTCCATATACCAGCAAACCGGATGCACGCTCGCCGTTACCGTCTGTGAGGAGACCGTAACGCCCCCCGAACCGGAGCCATCCGACGCAGCCGACACATACTCCGCCGACACCGCAATCTGCACCGAACCATCCCCACCCGACGAAACCGAACCAGAAGCACCAGAAGACGAACCAGAACTGTTTCGTCCTCCAACTCCTGCAGCGTACGAAGGTGTACCAGGGCCCAATAGAAGGGAAAGCAGAAGTAAGACACCCATTATCGTGGCGAGCTTGTCGCTTATTGGACTAGTCTCCATGATTCAGGCCCAGCACTCGTTTGTGGAGAGTGTTCGTTCGTCGGCAGTACGCCACGTCGTATCGTCATAGACGAGTGTTACGACTCTTTCGTAGCGCCCTTGCAGTGTTTCGGGATCGGTATTCTCCGTCCCTGATGTGTCATATGAAGTCAGGCCTGCCTGATCGCTACAGACCCTGACTTCAGCCTGCGTGCTAGCTAGATCGGGCGCAGTAACAGCTACAGAGGTAATTGCTATACGCAAACCGCCACTGACGGTCTCGCCTGCGATAGGGTCGTAATGATCTTTGAGTCTCTGATACGCCTCAGGTGTGGTGAGGGGTTCGGCGTTTTCTACGCCGGTGCCGGTGAACCAGATGTTCCAGGTGACCTGGTCGTAGTTGATGAAGGCCTTGAGTACCTCGGTCTGCTGGGCGTCCAGGTCCTCGGGAATGGAGGTCACTATGTAGCGGTCGGTGGACATCGACTCCGCGGTCACCACACCCGCCGCCTCCGCGGAGGCCGCGGCGGACGCGGACGCGGCCGCGGCGGCTGCTGATTCGGAGGCGTCGGCTGAGGTCATGGCCTCGGGGTCGAAGGTGCCGACACCCTGTCGACCATGCACAGCTTCCTGCCGCCGCACCCCGGCCCCACCGCGGTCGCCGGCATGTATGACGCCTCCGTGGGCCACACCCTGGCCATCGGCCTGCTCATCGCGCTCCCCGTCGGCATCGTCGTCGCCATCGTCTGGCCGCGACTGCCCTTCGTGCGCACGGTCACCCCGGAGATCCCGCAGGGCCTCATCTCCGACAAGGAGTTCTCCGACGACGAGCTCCCGCCCATGGCCCGCTCCCTCATGGTCGCGCTGCTGCCGGTCATCCTCATCGCCGGCGCCGCGCTGTACGACATGGCCCAGCCCGCCGACAACCTGCTCACCGACATCATCGGCTTCGTCGGCTGCCCGGCCATCGCCCTGCTGATCGCGCTGCTGACCTCGATCGTCGTGTTCGGTCCCGCCGGTGGCCGGTCGATGAGCGAGGTGGCCGCCTCCATGACGGACGGCGCCAAGTCCATGGCCATGATCCTGATGGTCATTGCGGGCGGCGGCGCCTTCAAGCAGGTCCTCACCGGTGCGGGCGTGGCCGACTACATCGCCGAACTGACCGGCGGCTGGTCCATCAGCCCGATCATCCTCGCCTGGATCATCGCCGTGATCCTGCGCATCGCCCTCGGCTCGGCCTCGGTAGCCGTGGTCACCGCCGCCGGCATCGCCGCCCCGCTGGTCGCCGCCAGCGGCGTTTCCCCGGAGATCATGGTGCTGGCCACCACCTGCGGTTCGGTGGCCTTCAGCCACGTCAACGACCCCGGATTCTGGATGTTCAAGGAGTACTTCAACCTCACCGTCACCGAGGCCATCAAGGTCCGCACCACCTACACCACCGTGTTGTCGGTGCTCGGTCTGGGCGGCTGCCTGCTGCTCAGCCTATTCATCCACTGACCCAATCGCTCAATCACCGTCAAGAAAGGACACCGCATCATCATGCGCATCGGATTCATCGGTCTCGGCATCATGGGCAAGCCCATGGCCATCAACCTGGTTCACGCCGACTACGAGCTGGTCGTCTTCAACCGCAGCCCCCAGGCGGTCGCCGCCCTGGTGGCCGAGGGCGCCAGGGCCGCCAACTCGCCCCAGCAGGTCGCCGAGCAGGCCGACGTCGTGCTGACCATGTTGCCCAAAGGCCCCGACGTGCTCTCCGTCGTCGAGGGGGAGCGCGGCCTACTCGCCGGCGCCCACGCGGGCCTGACCCTCATCGACATGAGTTCCATCGCCCCCGGTGTCTCCCAGCAGATCGGCGGCCTGCTGGAGGAACAGGGCGTGGGCATGCTCGACGCCCCCGTCTCCGGCGGGGAACCCGGCGCCATCGACGGCACCCTGGCCTTCATGGTCGGCGGCCCGCAGGACCTGTTCGACCGCTACCGGGACGTCCTGGGCGTCATGGGCTCCTCGGTGACCCGGGTCGGCGAGCTCGGCGCCGGCAACACCGCGAAGCTGGCCAACCAGGTCATCGTCGCCGTCAACATCGCCGCCCTGTCCGAGGCCCTGGTGCTGGCGCACCAGGCCGGAGTGGATCCGCGCGGCGTCGTCGACGCCATCCGCGGCGGCCTGGCCGGCTCCAAGGTGCTTGAGCAGAAGGCCGAGAAGATGCTGACCGACGAGTTCGCCCCCGGCTTCCGAATCGACCTGCACACCAAGGACCTGAATAACGCCCTGGAGACCGCCCACTCCGTGGGCGCCGCCCTGCCCCTGGCCGCGGCCGTGCGTGAAATGATGACCGCCATCTCCAACGACGGCCACCTGCGCGACGACCACTCCAGCCTGCTGGCCTACTACGAGCGCCTGGCCGGCACCGCCCTGGCGGACTTGGCGGAATAGACCGGGCACCCGCCGGGAGGAGAAACCGAGATGACTGCACCCAAGATCGAGAAGTTCGAGGTCTACCCGGTCGCCGGCCGCGATGTCGGCGGCCGGGCGTGCAGACCTTCGACCTGTGCACCACGGTGCATGCCGTGACCGCCATCAGGGCGGCCATGCTGGACCTGCTGGGCAAGTACCTGGACCCGCCAGTGGCGGCCCTGCTCGGCGGAGGCCGTCTACGGCTGGAGGGCTCGGTCCGCGTCGCCCAGCTCTGCCACGACCTGGGCCTGACCTGGGGGCTGCCACTCGAACAACCACTTCGACATCTGCCTGGCGATGGTCGTCCAGTGCGGAGCCGCCGCCCCGGGCCGCAGTAGGTCCGCGCCTTCCCGGCCTGCCTCAGCCGATCCCGGCGATGGGCGCCGCCAAGGGCGTGCCCGAGGCATCCCGACGCTCATCGGCGGCCGGCAGGTCAACCGGCTGACCGCTGCCACCCACGGCACGGGCCGGGCCGACCCCCACCCAGGCGAGTACCAGCTCGTCCTCGCCGCGCAGGAAGCGCTGGGCGCGCACGCCCCCGGTCGCCCTGCCCTTGGCCGGGTAACGGTCCAGCGGGGTGACCTTCACGCTGCCGGAGCCGGTGCCGGGCAGTGCCCCAGCGCCGTCGGCCACCGTCACCACCACGGCCTCGGCCAGCAGATCGATGGGCACCGCCGCCCCGGCCACCACGCGGGCGCCCTCACGCAGGGCCACTCCCGCCATGCCGCCGGCTCCACGCCCCTGCGGACGCACCTTGGCCGCCTCGAAGCGCAGCAGGCGGGCGTCGGAGGTAACCAGCACCAGCATGTCGGAGTCGGCGGCCACCCCGGCGAAGACCACCCGGTCGCCGTCGGCCAGCGAGATGACCTCCCAGGCATCACCGTTCTTCGGCTCAGTGCCCGGCTTGACGCGTTTGACCACGCCCCCGGCGGTGGCCAGCACCACGGGGGTGGCGGAGTCATCGCCGGGGGAGCCGAGCGGCACCAGGCCGACGACCCGCTCCTCCGGCTCGATATCCGCCAGCAGTTGCGCCGGCTGGCCGCCCGCCAGGGATGGCGCCCCCTCCAGACGCGGCACCTCCGGGGCGGACAGCACCTCCAGACGCACCAGCCGACCCGCATCGGTGATCGCTCCGACGTGGCCGCGGGCCGTCGTCGCCACCTGAGAGACGAGGGCGTCATGGCGTTGCCGGCCGCCCGAGCGCGGCACGGCCTCCGCCCCGCCCACGCGGGCCACCAGGCCGGTGGCCGAAAGCAACACCCGGCACGGGTCGTCCGGAACCGTCAGCGGCACCTGCCCGGCGCCGGCCCGCAGACTCACCGCCGCCGCCTGCTGCATCGCCCGGGAGGCACCCCCGCCGGCACCTAACGCAGCCCCGGCACCTGCAGACAGCGCCCCCGTACCCGTGCCCGCCGCCTCCAACAACACCGTGCGTCGCGGCGTACCGAACTCCTCCGCCACCGCCGCCAGTTCACGGGAGACCGTGGCCCGCAGCAGGGACTCGTCATTCAGGATCGCCTCCAACTCGGCGATCTCGGCAGCCAGCTCGTCGCGCTCCTTCTCCAACTCGATCACGGAGAACTTCGTCAGACGCCGCAGCTGCAGCTCCAGGATGTAGTTCGCCTGCGGCTCGGACAGGTCGAAGACCTGCATCAGCCGCCGCCGGGCCGTGGCGGCATCCTCACTGGAGCGGATCACCTGAATGACCTCGTCGATATCCAGGATGGCGATCAGCAGTCCTTCCACCAGGTGCCGGCGCTCGCGCCGCTTGCCCAGGCGGAAACGGGTGCGCCGCTCCACCACCGTCAGGCGGTGGCGTACGAACACGTCCAGCAACTCGCGCAGTCCCAAGGTGCGCGGCTGGCCGTCCACCAGGCACACGTTGTTGATGCCGAAGGAGTCCTCCAGCGGCGTATACCGGTACAGCTGTGCCAGCACCGCCTCGGGGTTGTAGCCGTTCTTCACCCCGATCACCAGCCGGGTGCCGTGCTTGCGGTCCGTCAGGTCCGCGACGTCGGTGATGCCCTGCAGCTTCTTGGAGGCCACCGTCTCCTTGATGCGGGAGATCACCTTCTCCGGCCCCACCAGGTAGGGCAACTCGGTGACCACGATGCCCTTCTTGCGGGCGGTGATGTTCTCAATGCGAGCGGTAGCACGGGTGGAGAACTTGCCGCGGCCGGTGCGGTAGGCCTCCCGGATCCCGTCCAGGCCCACGATCATGCCGCCCGCAGGCAGGTCCGGTCCTGGAACGAAGGCCATCAGCTCCTCCAGGGTGGCGTCTGGGTGCGCGAGCAGATGCCGGGCCGCCGTCACCACCTCGGTGAGATTATGCGGAGGCATATTGGTGGCCATGCCCACGGCGATGCCGGAGGCGCCGTTGACCAGCAGATTCGGGAAGGCCGCCGGCAGCACCTCCGGCTCGGTCAGGGTGTAGTCGTAGTTGGGGGCGAAGTCGACCGTGTCCTCGTCGATGTCCGCCGTGAGCGCCAGGGCGGTGGCGGCCAGGCGGGCCTCAGTGTATCGGGGTGCTGCCGGGCCGTCGTCCAGGGAGCCGAAGTTGCCGTGCCCGTCCACCAGCGGCAGCCGCATGGTGAAGGGCTGCGCCAGCCGTACCAGGGCCTCGTAGATGGCTACGTCCCCGTGCGGGTGCAAGCGCCCCATGACGTCGCCGACGACGCGGGAGGACTTCACATGCGGCCGATCCGGACGCAGCCCCATCCGGTCCATCTGGAACAGGATGCGCCGCTGCACCGGCTTCAGGCCGTCCCGGGCGTCCGGCAGGGCGCGCGCGTAGATGACCGAGTAGGCGTACTCCAGGAAGGAGGTGCGCATCTCCGTGGGCAGATCCTGCTCCACGATGAGATGGTCGGCGGGCGGGGGTGTAGGTGGGGCGGACTTCGGCATGGTCGCATTGTGGCTCACCGCCGCTTCGCCGACGGGGCAACGACACCCGGGATTAACGGGAACGATGGCATGATCTGCCCCATGACGTGGACTGCGCAGGCTCGCCCGGGGGATGACGCCCCCACCCCGACGTCGCTGGCCGACGAGGTCACCCGTGCCGGCTACTACCCGGAACTGGTGCTCGGCACACTAGATGCCGCCGTTGCCGGAGAGGAGGTGCTGGTCGACCTGGTTCAGGCCGAGACGGTGTTCGACGACGCCGTTCACCGGCACTTGACGGTGCTGGCCCTGACCCCCAGCCGCCTGATCATCGTGCATGTGGACGACGCCCCCCGCGAGGACGGCCTGCCCGGCGCGTTGGCGACCAGTGAGGCCGTGCCGATCTCGCGTATCAAGTCCGTGGGCTTCACGCGCGGCGTATCCGAGCCGGCCGCCGACGGCGGACGCCTGACGGAGATGACCATCGCCCTGTCCTGGGGTTCTGTGCGTCGTATAGACCTCGAACCCGCAGGCTGCACCGACCCCGACTGCCAGGCCGACCACGGTCTGACCGGCGTATTGGTCCCCGACGACATCGTGGTGCGAGTGGCCGCCGGAGTCGAGGGCGATGAGGCGCTCGCCCGTGCCGAGCGCTTCGCCCGCGTCCTGTCCGCCGCCACCGCCCGGGCCGCGGCTGAAGCATGAGCGTCCCGCACCTGCGGCAGGTCTTGGCGGCGGCCGCCGCCGGTGCCGGGCTGACGCTGCGGGCGGGTCCTCCCGGGGCGATCACCGCCGCCGAGGCGCGGCGGGCGGCCACCGCCTGGGGACTACTCGGGCCCGACGGCGCCGCGGACGACTCCGGGATCGTCGTCGTCCTCGTCGACGGGCTCGGGCTGGAGCTGCTCCAGGAGCGCCGCGGGCACGCCCCCACCCTGCGCACCTGGATGGCCGACGCCGAATCCTCCCCGAGCGCAGGCGCCGCCCGCACCTGCGCCCCCTCCACCACCGCAGCCGCCCTGACCACGCTGGGCACCGGCGCCCTGCCCGGCGCCACCGGTATGGTCGGATACAGCGTGCTCAATCCCGGGTTGTCCCGAAGCCTTCCCGCCGGCGCGGTTCCCTGCGGGAAGAACAACCTGAGCCTGATCACCTGGGAGGGCGACGCCCCCGACCCGCGTCGCTGGCAGGAGGTGCCCACCGTTTTTGAACGGCTGATCCCACGGGCGCGGGCGACCGCTTCGGCGCCCCTGGCCGTGACCATTGGTCCGGGGCGCTTCGCGGGATCAGGGCTGACCGAGGCGGCACTGCGGGGCGCCCCCCACCTGGGCGCCGACCGGATGGAGGACCGGCCCGCGCTCGCCGCCGACGCCCTGCGGCGCGGGGTGCCACTGGTATACCTGTACGTCGGCGAGCTCGACCACGCCGGTCACCGCCACGGATGGCGCTCGGAGCCCTGGCTGCGTCAACTCGAACGCCTGGACCACACTATGGCGGAGCTGCTGCGTGAGGTTCCCGCCGGTACTCGAGTGCTGCTCACCGCCGACCACGGCATGGTCGACACCGACTCCGCTCATCGCCTCGATCTGACTGACAGCCCCGAGCTGTCCCGCGATATCGTCGCTGTTGCCGGGGAGCCGCGCTTCAGCCAGCTGTACGTGCCGCATTCGGACCCGGAAGTGGCCGCGGTGGTCGCCGACCGGTGGCGGAAGGTGTTGGGGGAGCGGGCCGCGTGGGTGGGCACCGCCAAGGAGGCGGCCGTATTGCTCGGGCCGGTGGGGGAGCGTACCGAAAGCGTCCTGGGGGATGTGCTGGTGGCCATGGCCGGCAACTGGGTGGTGGTCGATCCGCGCGTCCACTCCGAGAGCGCGATCGCCATGCCGGGTGTGCACGGCTCGCTGACTAACGCCGAAATGGCGGTGCCGCTGCTGCTGGCCCGGGCCTGACGGCCCCGTCCGCGCGCCGGGGCGGCGTGGTGGGGGTCTATTCCGGTTTTGCGCCGAAGACGATCTCATCCCAGGAGGGCACGGAGCGGCGGGCGCGACGCTTGGGCTTGGGCGCTGGCGCCGCGGGCATCTCCGGAAGCGCCTCCTGAGTGGCGGAGGCGTCGCCGTCGGTCCCGCCGTCCTGCTCCCGAGCGGGTGTGGGAGTTGCGCGCAGCCTGCTGCCGGCCGGGTGATTGCCGGTGTGCGCGCGGCGACGTTCGGACATGGACACCACCTGTGCCTGGCCCTGTGCGGGAGTGTTCGCCTGAGCGTTGCCGCCGGGCTCCGACGCGGAGTCCTCCTCGGCGGGGGCGAGCGCCTCGATCCGCCGACCGCGGTTGGAGGCCAGGTCCGCCAGCAGGGCGTCGGTGGAGTCGACCGCGGACGCCGGTGTGGTCGGGGACTCAACTGCCGGGGCTGGTGTGCGCGCCGAGGCCGGCGAGGCGGAGGAGGCCGCGCCGGGGGCGGCGGAGTCCTGATCGAAAACGGTGGGGCGGCGCGCGCCTCCCGCCTCCGTCAGCCAGCGGGCCTCGTCATCCAGGGCGGAGACCGAGCGGGCCGTGAGATCCAGTTCCCAGTGTGCACGCTTGGCCTGAGCGCCCTGCACGAAGGTAAGGACGATCTGCCAGGGATCGCGCCCCTCACGTAGCGCATCCCATTCGAGGCTGTCGGGCTCGACGCCGCGCGTGGCCAGCCTGTCCATCGCCAACTCGCCCAGCACGGGGGAGTCCTTCTCCCAGCCGATCCGGCAGGCCTGAGCCTGCTGCACGGCCCACAGGCGTTCGGCGATGACCGGCCCCTCGAAACGGCGCACATGCTCCACGTCCAGGCCGGTGGCGGAGGCGACCTCTTCGGCGCTGGCGCCCGCCCGCATGAGTGCCTGCAACTCCCGGGGACGGACGGTCTGGCCGGGGGCGGGCGGAGGCGGAGTAGGGGCGAGGGCCGCGGGACGTGCACGTCTCACGGAGGCCCGCAGCGCGTCGTCGACGACGATGCTGTAGCGCTCACCGCGTGAGTCGGTCATGACAATGGTGTCGCCGTTGGCGCCCAGCAGCTCGAGTTCGATCATTGACGTGGGCCTCCTTACAGTACCCCCGCGGCCCTAGAAGGGCGGGCCGCACAAGGCTCAGCGTGCCATCTCAACCGCCCCGTGTCCGGTAGGCGGGGCCGCGTGCCACGCAGCAGCCGTTACCTGTTCGCCCACAGCCGCTGCATAAGGCCTGGTCAGCCGGTTCCCGCCGTCGCCGTGTGGTGCTATGGTGCGCGTGCCCTAGCTCAGCGGGGCGGTACGCGTTACCGATCGTTCACCGATGGGGACGTAACCGTTCCCGGCAGCGTCCGCCGCTGCCCGAGAGCCCCAACGAGAGCCGTCCACGACAGAAAGTGACGAGGCCATGGCAACCGACTACGACGCCCCGCGCAAGAATGACGACGAGCCCGAAGCCGACTCCATTGAGGAGCTCACCGCTCGCCAGAAGGACCAGTCATCGGAGGCGATTGAGGAGGATGAGAACGAAGTCGCCGAGGGCTTCGAACTCCCCGGGGCGGACCTGTCCCGGGAGGAGTTGAGCGTGCACGTCGTGCCGCAATTGGAGGACGAGTTCACCTGCTCGGAGTGCTTCCTGGTTCACCACCGGGGCTCCCTCGCCTACGTCGACGACACCACCGGCCTGCCGGTGTGCACGGACTGCGCCGGCTGACGGGAGGACAGATACATGGGCATTTTCTCCCGCCGAAGTCATGACGATGCCGGAGCCGATGCCGCCGACTCGAAGGAGCCTGAGCCGGAGGCGGCCGGCACCGGCCCCTGGGACGTGGACGCCGTGCCCGCCGCCACCGCGCCCGCCGGCCGTATCGATCTCGGTGCCCTGCGGGTCCCGGCCGTCGACGGCATGCAGATCCGCATGGAACGAGCCGGTCGGGACGCCGAGGCGTCGGCCGCCGTCCTCATTCTGGGCGGCTCCACCCTCGAACTGCGGGCCTTCGCCGCCCCCCGGACCGCCGGCATCTGGGAGGAGCTGCGCTCCGACATCACTGCCGAACTGACCCGTGCCAGGGCCACCTACGAGATCATCGGCGGGGACTACGGCCCCGAGATCCTCGCCCAGGTGCCGGTGCGCACCCCGGATGGACGCGGTGCGACCGTGGCCGCTCGCTTCATCGGCGTTGACGGGCCGCGCTGGTTCCTTCGCGGCGTACTCCAGGGGCGCGCGGCCACGGACGCCGACGCCGCCCGGCCCCTGCGAGAGGTATTCGCCGACACCGTAGTCGTGCGCGACTCGGTGGCCCGTCCTCCGCGCGAAATCCTGCCGCTGCACGCCCCCGGTGCGGCCGCCGCCCCCGCCGCTGAGGACCTGCCCGGCCTGGATCCCCTGCAGCCCGGGCCCACCATCGCCGAGGTGCGATGAGTTCGCACGGCGTCACCCCGATCAAGGATCTGACGCCGCGCAGCCACTCCCGTGTGTCTGGTGTGCTGAGTGCGGTCACCTACCGGCCCGCGGCCGTCAAACCGGTGCTGGTGGGGCGACTCGATGACGGCACGGGCTCGGTGGACCTGGTCTGGATCGGTCGGCGCGCCATCGCCGGCATCACGCCGGGCATCCGTCTGCGTGCCGAGGGCACGGTCGTGGCCGAACGCGTCCGCCCCTGCATTTACAACCCCCTGTACGAGATCCTCGGGGAGGAAGCATGAATGACCAGCCCGATGCCGCGTCGATGCCTAGGGGTGGACTCGGTGCCCTGGACGCCGAACGTTTCGACGCCGCAGCCGCCGTCGGCGGTTGGCGGGGCATTCTAGAATCCGCCGCCCCCACGCTCGTATTCGTCTGTGTACTCGCCGTACGTGCCGACGCTCTAATTCCCGCCCTGCTGGCCTCCTTGGCGGTCAGCGCCCTCGCCCTGGTGGCGCGGCTGAGCGTCCGCCAGCCGCTGACCCAGGTGCTCGGCGGCGCGGCGCTGGCCGTCATCAGCGCCCTGTGGGCCTGGCGCTCGGGCAGCGCCACCAACTTCTATGCCACCGGGCTTGTGATCAACGCCGTCTGGCTGGCGGCCACCGGCGGCTCGTTGTTGGTACGTCGGCCCCTGATCGGACTACTGCTGCGGATCTGGCACGCGGCCTCCGGTGACGAGTACGCCGACCACCCGGATGCGCGGCACCGCTACGCGCTGGGCACCGGGGTCCTGGCCGCCATGTTCGCCCTGCGCCTGGCAGTGGAAGTGCCACTGTTCCTCGCCGGCGAAGCGGCCGTTGGTGCCCTCGGCCTCGCCCGACTGCTGCTCGGCCTGCCGCTGTTCGCCCTGACCCTGTGGTTCGTATGGTTACTAGTCCAACCGGTGCTCAGGTCGGCTTCGGCCCTGTCGGCTCAGCGCTAGGACCGTCCGCCTCCACAGCGGGATCGGCTACCCCCGTGAATATCGCCGGCATTTCCTCCAGCGCCGTTTCGCCCGCCCGCGCGGTGAGGAACAGCAACTCGTCTCCCCGCTCGAAGCGGTCGCCGCGTCCGGGCCGAATCGGTCGGTAGTCCCGCAGAATCGCAGCCAGCACCGTGTGCGGCGGCAGCTTGACGGCGCTGACCGGCTCGCCGATGACGGGAGAGTCGTCAGGCAGTGTTAGTTCATGCATGAGCGCACCGGACTGGTGGAAAGTGAACACGGGCACGAGTGAGCCGACGCTGACGGCCTCCTCCACCAGGGCAGTCATGATGCGCGGGGTGGAGACGGCCACATCCACGCCCCAGGTGTCATCAAACAACCACTCGTTCTTCGGGTTGTTGACCCGCGCGACCGTACGCGGTACTCCGTATTCGGTCTTGGCCAGCAGGGAGATGACCAGATTCGCCTTGTCATCGCCGGTGGCGGATACGACGACGTCGCAGTCACCGGCGCCGGCGTCCGCCAGGGAGCCCACGTCACAGGCGTCCGCCAACTGCCAGTCCGCCTCCGGCACGGAGGCGATACGCATGGCATCGGGGGAGCGGTCCACCAGGGTGACGTCGTGGCCGTGGCTGATCAACTCGCGGGCGATGGACCGGCCCACCGAGCCGGCTCCGGCAATTAGGATCTTCATGTTCAGACCTCCTGCGTGGGCGGACGGGACAGGGCACGCTGTACGACGGGCAACTGCTGGATGGTGGCCGCCAGATGCAGGCGGTCGTGCTCCTGAATGATGGTGCTCGTTCGCGGTATCACGGCCCCCGAGCCCCGGGAGATCCAGGCGACTCGCACTTGGAGCCGCTCCTCCAAGGAGCCGACCGTCGTACCGACCCAGGCGGCGGACAGGTCGGGCTGGACCAGTCCCGCGGCGCCGGAGGGATCCATGAACTCCCGCGCCGTCCCGCCGGGGAGCAGGCGGCGCATCATGTGCTCGGCGGTCTGGCGTACCGTCGCCACGGTGGGAATGCCCAGCCGCTCATAGACGTCGGCACGGGTCGGGTCGTAGATGCGGGCGACCACGTGTTCAACACCGAATAACTCGCGGGCGACCCGCGCGGCGATGATGTTGGAATTGTCCCCGTTGGACACGGCGGCGAAGGCGTAGGCCTCGTCGATTCCCGCCTGCTCCAGCGCGTCCCGGTCGAAGCCGATACCCTTGACCTTGCGCCCGTTGAAGGTGGCCGGCAGTCGCCGGAAGGCGTCGGAGTTCTGGTCAACGACGGCCACCGAATGACCCATGCGATCCAACTGGGATGCCATGGAGGCTCCTACTCGACCGCAGCCCATGATGACGAAGTGCACGGAATCAACGGTACTCCGTCAACGGGCGGCAGGCTTGGCCCAGGCGTGAGGCGGACGTAGCATCGTCGTTCGTGCGCGACTTCGCCGACCGCGTCAAGCGGCTTCTCCTAGGTCGCCCGGTGCCCGGCCGGGCCCCGGGCAAGGCCCTGCTCCCGAAGCGGATCGCTCTGCCGGTCTTCGCCACCGCCACCCTGTCAAGTGTCGGCTACGTCCCCGACGAGATTCTGATCACCCTGGCGGTGGCCGGCTTGGCCGCCACCTCGCTCTCCCCCTGGGTCGCACTGGCCGTGGTGAGTGTGCTCGTCGTGGTAGTCGCGGCCTACCGGCAGACCGTGCGCGCCTACCCCACCGGCGGCGGCGACTACGAGGTGGTCTCCACCAATCTCGGCCACCGTACGGGGCTCGTGACCGCCTCCGCGCTGCTGAGTGATTACGTGCTCACCGTGGCCGTGTCCATATCCTCAGGTGCCGGCTACCTGATCGCCGCCGTCCCCGCCCTGGCCCCTCACAAGGTGGGCATCGGGGTGGGGATCGCCACGCTTCTGGCACTGGTCAACCTGCGTGGCGGCCAGCGCACCCGCGGAGTCCTGGCCCTGCCCGCCTACCTCTACATGGGGGCCATCGGGATCATGGTGCTGGTCGGCGTCATTCAAGAACTGACCGGCACACTTGGGCAGGCGTCCTCAGCCGCGTACGAGTTGGCCGCTCACCCCGGCTGGGATCAGGGACTTACGGGGCTGGCAGGCGCCCTGCTCATCCTGCGGGCATTCTCCTCCGGCTGTGCCGCCCTGACCGGCGTGGACGGCGTTGCCGTCGACGTGACCGGGCTGCGCCGTCCCAAGTCCAAGAACGCCGCCACCACCCTGCTGCTGCTCGGGATCATCACCGCCGCCATGCTCATGAGCGTGGTGCACTTGGCCTCCGCCGTCGGTGTGCGCATGGTCGGCAACCCCGCAACCGACCTACTCACCGACAGTACCCCCGTCGGCGATGGCTACCGGCAGGATCCGGTGATCGTGCAGGTCGCCGCCACCGTGTTCGCCGACTTCCGGCCCATGTTCTACCTGGTCACGGTGACAACCGGCCTGATTCTGGTGCTGGCCGCCAACCGGGCCTTCCACGGATTCCCGGCGCTGGCCGGCGTACTTGGACGTGAGGCGTACCTGCCGCGTCAACTCGCCGAGCGCGGCGACGGGCCGGTCCGCACGAGCGGCGTCATCGTGGCCTGGGCGGGTGCAGCAGCGTTCATGATCGCCTTCCAGGCCAACACCAGCCGGTTGATCCAGCTGTATGTCGTGGGTCTGTTCATTTCCCTCACACTCTCCCAGATGGGCATGGTGTGCCACTGGAACCGGGCGCTGTCCACCGCCACGGATCCGGGTGCCCGCCGCCGGATGCGCCGTTCGCGTATCGTCAACGGCATCGGCGTGGTCTCCACCGGTGCCGTGCTGGCGACCGTCCTACTGACCATGCTCACCCGCGGCGCCTGGATCACGCTGACCATCATGGCGGCCCTATACCTGGTGATGAAAGCCATCCGCCGTCACTACCGCCACGTCAACGAGGACCTTGCCGTCGCCGACCTGCACGACACGCGCCTGCTGCCTGTGCACGTCCACGCCATCGTCCCGGTGTCCAGACTGCACCGGCTCGCCCTGCGTACCCTGACATACGCCCTGTCCACCCACCCGACCTACATTGAGGCCGTCACCGCGGACATCGGTGACGGCGCCGCCGAGCGACTGTTGAGCGACTGGGAGGAGGCCGGGCTGCAGGTCCCGCTTACCGTGCTGGACTCGCCATCGCGCGACAGTGCCCGTGCGATCGTCTCCTACGTGCGCAGCGTGCGGCGTGAATCCCCCCAAGACCTGGTAGTCGTCCTCCTGCCCGAGTACCTGGTGCGCCACTGGTGGGAACAGGCCCTGCACAACCGTACCGAGCTGCGTGTGAGGGCCGCCCTGCGGCTCACCCCGGGGGTCGTGGTGGCATCGGTTCCCTGGCAACTGGGCCGGCCCGGCCATCATGGCATTCGCGGCACGGCCCCACGGAACATCACGGATGCCGACGACGCCGTCCGGCACGCGGCCGACCGTCGACCGACCTCCGCGTACCCTCATCACCGCCCGACCCCGACCGCCCCACCGACGTCTCAGGAGAATGCATGAGCCCCCGCCGCCGCAGTGTCCCGCCGAGGCCGCCCGCCACCACTCCCGCGATGCCGGAGTACCTCACCCTCGCCGTCGGCGCCCCCGCCCACGGCGGCCACTGCGTTGCGCGTCCCGTCGACGACCCATCCGGGCGCGTAGTCTTCGTCCGCCACGCTCTGCCGGGCGAGACCGTGCGGGCCGTGATGACGGAGAAGAATGCCAAGCTTTGGCGCGCCGACGCGGTTGAGATCCTGACTCCTTCGCCGGACCGCGTGCGTCCGGTCTGGGAGGAGGCCGGCCCCGGGGGAGTGGGAGGCGGAGAACTGTCCCATGTCGCCCTGCCGGCACAGCGCACCTGGAAGCGGTGGGTGCTGGCTGACTGCCTACGCCGCATCGGTGGTGGAGAGGTCGTCGAGGCCGTAGCGGCCCTGCCCGGCGCCACGGGAAGTGCCGTGCCGATCGAGCCCATGCCGGGGGATGCGGCCGCCGAGGCCGACCCCGACCCGCGCGTGCGCGCCCGTGCCGGTACCGGCACCCGCACTCGAGTGTCCCTGACCGTCACCGATGGGGGCGAGGCCGGCATGCACGGATTCCGCAGCGGCACCGTTCTGCCCGTACGCGGCCTGCCACTGGCGGTGCGTTCCATCCAGGATCTGGGACTCACCGAACGCGCCCTGTGGCGCAAGCACTTCCGGCCCGGCATGCGCGTGAATGCCGTTGCACCATCCGAAGGCGATCCGCTGGTCCTGCTGGAGGATCCGGATGATCCCAGTCGGACCACCACGGTGCTGACCGGCTCCGGTCGCTCCACGGGTCGCCGGCGGGTCGGCGAGGTCGTCAATGCCTCCGGCCTCGGTCTGGGACTACTGCGCTACTCGGTGCACGCCGACGGCTTCTGGCAGGCTCACCGGCAGGCCCCTGCCGTACTTGTTGACCGGGTGGTGCGTGCCGCGCTCGCCGAAGAGCCGACCGCCTCCGGTACCCGCCCCGGTGACGCCCCGCTTGACCCCGCGCGCACAGGCGGCATTCGCGTGCTCGAGCTGTACTCCGGGGCCGGCCTGTTCACCTTGCCGCTCGTAGCCCTAACTGGCGCGGTGCACTCCCTGGAGGGAGACACGCGCGCCGTCGGTGACGCCCGTCGCACCCTGCACGACTATGCCGATGCGGAGCTGGCCGCCGGTCGTGTCACCCCGGAGGCGGTCTCCCGGTTGGGGCACTTCACCGCCGGCGACGCTGCCACGGGGAGGAACGCCGACGTCGTGGTCCTCGACCCGCCGCGGCGGGGTGCGGGCCGCGGAATAATCCAAGCCGTGGCCGCCTTGACTCCCCGCCGGGTGGTCATGGTCGCCTGCGACCCGGCCGCACTGGCCCGTGACCTGGGCGCCTTCCTGAAAGCCGGTTATCGGCCGGTCGCCATGAGCGCCCTGGACATGTTCCCCCACACCCACCACTTCGAGACCATCGCGGTGCTGGAGCGCAGCTGAGCCGCACGCCCGGGACGCCGGCCCGTTTTCGTCACTCACGTGTGGCGTATGCCGTGGCGCTCGGGAGGCGGTGCGGCCCGTGTTGACACCGCATGAAGCCTGGTCCGCTACCGTGATCAGCAGCCAATCCCGCCTCAGCGCATCCCGTGCGCCGCCGCGCACTAGCAGGAACAGGAATGAACTTGACCAGTCTCGACACCTTCAACGCCCGCACCATCCTCGACGTGGACGGGCGCCCCTATGAGATCTACCGGCTCGACGCCGTCGCCGGTCTGGAGCCCCTTCCCTACGCCCTGAAGGTACTGGCGGAGAACCTGCTGCGCACCGAGGACGGCGCCAACGTCACCGCCGACCACGTGCGCGCCCTGGCCTCCTGGGATCCCACCGCCGAGCCCGACACCGAGATCCAGTTCACCCCGGCGCGGGTGGTCATGCAGGACTTCACCGGCGTGCCCTGCATCGTGGACCTGGCCACTATGCGTGAGGCGGTGGCGGACCTGGGGGGTGACCCGGAGGTCATCAACCCGCTGGCCCCCGCGGAGATGGTCATCGACCACTCCGTCCAGATCGACTCCTTCGGCCTGACCAGCTCCCTGGAGCGCAACAAGGAGCGCGAGTACGAGCGCAACGCTGAGCGCTACCAGTTCCTGCGCTGGGGGCAGGGGGCGCTGGCGAACTTCCGGGTGGTCCCCCCGGGTACCGGCATCGTGCACCAGGTCAACATCGAGTACCTTGCCCGCACCGTCTTCACTCGGGAGATCACGGGGGCCGACGGCGCTCCCGTCACCCAGGCCTATCCGGACACCTGCGTGGGCACAGACTCTCACACCACCATGGTCAACGGCCTGGGCGTGCTCGGCTGGGGAGTGGGCGGCATTGAGGCGGAGGCCGCCATGCTCGGCCAGCCGGTATCCATGTTGATCCCGCGCGTGGTCGGTTTCAAACTCTCCGGGTCCATCCCCGCCGGGGCCACCGCCACGGATGTGGTGCTCACCATTACCCAGATGCTGCGCGCGCACGGCGTGGTCGGCAAGATCGTGGAGTTCTACGGCGAGGGTGTGGCCGCGGTGCCGCTGGCCAACCGAGCCACCATCGGCAATATGAGCCCCGAGTTCGGCTCCACCGCGGCGATCTTCCCCATCGACGACGTCACCCTGGACTACCTGCGCCTGACGGGCCGTTCCGAGGAGAACATCCGCCTGGTTGAGGAGTACACCAAGACGCAGGGCCTGTGGCACGATCCGTCCCGGCAGGCGACCTACTCCGAGTACCTCGAGTTGGACCTGTCCACCGTGGTGCCCTCCATCGCCGGCCCCAAGCGCCCCCAGGACCGCATTGAGCTGTCCGACTCGAAGGCCTCCTTCGAGAAGACCCTGCCGACGTACGCCGCCGAGGCCCACAAGCCCACACCGGTGGCGCTCGCGGACGGCACGCAGGTCACCCTCGATCACGGTCATGTGGCCATCGCCTCGATCACCTCCTGCACCAACACCTCCAACCCGTCGGTGATGGTGGCGGCCGGGCTGCTGGCCCGCAACGCCGTCGCCAAGGGACTGCGCTCCAAGCCGTGGGTGAAGACCTCAACCGCCCCCGGCTCCCAGGTGGTTACGGACTATTACGAGAAGGCCGGGCTGTGGCCCGCTCTGAACACGCTGGGCTTCAACGTGGTCGGCTACGGCTGCGCCACCTGCATCGGAAACTCCGGGCCGTTGCCCGCCGAGGTGTCGGCGGCTGTCAACGATGCTGACCTGGCGGTCGTGTCGGTGCTGTCCGGCAACCGCAACTTCGAGGGGCGCATCAACCCCGACGTGAAGATGAACTACCTGGCCTCCCCGCCGCTGGTGATCGCCTACGCCCTGGCCGGCACCATGGACTTCGACTTCGCCACCGAGCCTCTGGGCCAGGACGATGAGGGGCGGGACGTGTTCCTGGCCGACATCTGGCCGGACCCCACCGAGGTGCAGGCCGTCATCGACGCGACCATCGACCGGGAGATGTACACCCGCGACTACGCCGACGTCTTCACCGGCGATGCGCGCTGGCAGGGCCTGGACACCCCCACCGGTGAGACCTTCACCTGGGACGAGGACTCCACCTACGTGCGCAAGGCCCCCTTCTTCGAGGGCCTGACCATGGAGCTGACCCCCGTGGAGGATGTGACCGGTGCTCGTGTGCTCGCTCTGCTGGGTGACTCGGTTACCACCGACCACATCTCCCCGGCCGGCGCCATTAAGGCTGACTCCCCGGCCGGCCGTTACCTGGCCGCCCACGGGGTGGCGCGCAAGGACTTCAACTCCTATGGCTCGCGCCGCGGCAACCACGAGGTCATGATCCGCGGCACCTTCGCCAACATTCGGCTGCGCAACCAGCTGCTCGACGGGGTGGAGGGCGGATACACCCGCAACTTCCTCACCGGCCAGACCGAATCGATCTTCGACGCCTCCCAGGCCTACCAGGCCGCGGGTGTGCCGCTGGTGGTGCTGGGCGGCAAGGAGTACGGCTCCGGCTCCTCACGCGACTGGGCGGCCAAGGGCACGGCGCTGCTGGGGGTCAAGGCGGTCATCGCCGAGTCCTTCGAGCGCATCCACCGCTCCAACCTGATCGGCATGGGCGTGGTGCCGCTGCAGTTCCCCGTCGGCGAGTCGGCGGCCTCACTGGGTCTGGACGGCACCGAGAGCTTCTCGATCACCGGCCTGACGGCCCTGAATGAGGGCGTCACCCCCCGCACGGTGACGGTCACCGCCCGGCGTGCCGACGGCGGCGAGGTCACCTTCGAGGCGGCCGTGCGCATCGACACTCCCGGCGAGGCGGACTACTTCCGCAACGGCGGCATCCTGCAGTACGTGCTGCGGGGCCTGGCTCGCGGCGACCAGCGGTAGGACTCGGCCCGCCCGCCACAGTCCCGGTTTTCAGCGGAGGGTGCACCGGCGTCCACAGGCGTGTTTCATGCCAGGTGCCGCGGGCGCTCTCCACACCCCCGCAGCGCACATTTCGCGATTGCGTCAGTATCTTGCCTGTCTCGGTGCTTGGCCGACTCAGTTCGGGCAGACCGAATACCGGTGTCACTGGCGCGGATGAGGTGCGCGAAGGGAGAGGAGACGACAATGGATGAGGTATGGGGAGCGGGCTGGAGTCCGCTTGGGCGCTCCCAATCGTGTGCCTGCGGGCTCCGGTCGTCCGCCTGCGCCTCGTACGGGAATGCGGATTGAGGCGTGTGAGATAGGGTGGAAGTACGTGACCCTGGCTCACGAGGATAGCGCTGGGGCGGACAGTGTAGGGCCGGCATGGATCGGCGTGACTCGTGGTGGTGGAGCGGCCTGCGACCAGGTGGCGCGGCTAACGAGTTCGCCAGGAGCAAACGCGATAAGGAATCGTTACGACATCCCAGATGCACACCGGGGGCCGCACCCGGGGGCGCGGTTGTTGGCCCGTGCTTGGCGATGGGGTTGTGCGCTGCGCCTGTTAGGGGTCTGCCACGCCACTTAGCGGTTTACCGAACATCTTCAGGGCAGGTGGGGGCTGTGGAGTTGGTCGCGCTGGGGTTGGGTTACAAGGATGGGGACCGGCAGCTGACACGACCCGCATCGCGCCCGAAGCCTCAGGTCAGGGCGTCCCAGCCGTGGGTCAGGGCGTGGCCCCTCGCCCGCCACATCCACCGGCCGCACCTGCACAGCCGACGCGTAGTTCCCGCATGTGCACGCGGAGAAGTCGCGGTTGCCTCGCCGTGCCGGTGGCTCCGTGCAGAATCCTCCGGGCCGGTCGCTCTCGCCGCGCACCGTCAATTACGTAAATACAACGTTGCCTTTCTGGTGCGGTCACGCGGTTTTCGGCGTGTCGAGCAATATTGCGATAGGCGCGAGCAGTGTGAGCCCGGCTTGCCTCGCTCTCCCTGTGGTAGGCCCTGGCTGGATACGCCACTGAGGGCGGTCCGATGAGCTCGAATCCGCCTGCTTGACCGCGGGACCGGCCGGCCAACACTACCGGATCGGCTCCCCGTAACGGCGGAGACATGCGGTTGCCTCGCTTCCGCTACCGGGCGCGTCCGGAAGTCGACGGCGGCGGCGAGGCCGCCGGGGGAGCCGCTTATCGGGCGTCCGCGACACCTGCGTGTGTACATGGAATTGACCGGACAAAAAACACTCCTTATGAGATTCCGTGTGTGAGTGTGTTCACGGTTCGGACTGGGTGTCATAAAGTCGGTGATGAGTGAGCACGACGCCGACCGGCGTCGGGCGAGGAGGCCCGATGTTCCAGATACGTATCCACGGCCGCGGTGGTCAAGGGGTGGTGACCGCGGCGGACCTGCTGGCGTACGCCGCCTTCAAGGAGGAACGCCATGCCCAGGCCTTCCCGTCCTTCGGCTCCGAGCGTACGGGAGCACCGGTGGTCTCCTACTGCCGCATCGACACCCGTCCGATACGCACCCATGAACCCGTGCTCACGCCGGATGCGGTAATCGTCCAGGATCCCACCCTGCTGGGCGCCATTGATGTCTTCGGGGGCTTGCGCACGGGCGGCTATGCACTCATCAACTCCTCGCGGCGCTTCGCCACTTTCGACCTGGACCCTGACACCGTCGCCGCTGTCCCTCCGGCACACCGTCTCACCGTGCCGGCCACGGATCTGGCCATGGAACATCTGGGGCGTCCCCTGCCCAACGCCGTCCTGCTGGGGGCCTTCACCGCCGTCACCGATGTGCTCGGCATCGAGTCCGTCTGTGCCGCCATCGCGGACCGCTTCCCGGGAACGGTGGGTGAGCGCAATATCGCCGCCGCCCGGGCCGCCCACAGGATCGTTGCGGACAAACTGGCCCGCAAGCTCTCCGGGGCTGATCCCCGGGCCGGCTACAACCACGAGGAGGAGACCGGTGCTGCGTGAGATCGAGGGGTCGAAGGCGGTGGCGGCCGCTGTGGCCGCCTGCCGCCCGGGCGTGGTGTGCGCCTACCCCATCTCGCCTCAGACGCACATCGTGGAAGAGCTCTCCCGGCTGGTCAAGGTGGGGGAGCTGAGCAGCGAGTACGTCAATGTCGAGTCCGAGTTCGCCGCTCAGTCGGTAGCCATCGGTGCCAGTGCCGTGGGTGCCCGTGCCTACACAGCCACCGCCTCGCAGGGCCTGCTGTTCATGGCGGAGGCAGTTTACAACGCGGCCGGCCTGGGGCTGCCCATTGTCATGACCGTGGCCAACCGGGCCATCGGCGCTCCCATCAACATCTGGAACGATCAGTCCGACACCATGAGCCAGCGCGATTGCGGTTGGCTCCAGCTCTTCGCAGCGGATAACCAGGAAGCCGCGGACCTGCATGTCCAGGCCTTCCGTATCGCCGAGGAGCTGAGCCTGCCGGTGATGGTCTGCATGGATGGTTTCGTGCTGACTCATGCTGTGGAGCGTGTGGATGTGCCCGAGCAGGACCAGGTGGACGCCTTCCTGCCCCCGTTCCATCCGGTCCAATCCCTCGACCCGGATGATCCCATGACCATTGGCGCGATGGTGGGGCCCGAGGCCTTCACCGAGGTCCGCTATCTGGCGCACCACAAGCAGCAGGCCGCGATCGAGGTGATTGAAAGGGTGGGACGGGAGTTCGCCGAGTCCTTCGGCCGGGACTCCGGAGGGCTCCTCCACACCTATCGCACGCAGGGGGCCGAAACCGTGGTGGTAGCCCTGGGATCGGTGACCGGAACGGTCAAGGACGTCATTGACACCCTGTGGGACGACGGCGTGGCGGTCGGGCTGGTGTCACTGACCTCATTCCGGCCCTTCCCGGAGGCCGCCATGGCACGTGCACTGGCCGGGGCCAAACGGGTGGTGAGCCTGGAACGGGCCTTCTCGCCGGGGCGTGGCGGCGTCGTCGAGGAGGACCTGCGCCGGGTCCTGTGGGACCGCGCCGGCGAGGTTGCCCTGGCCACGGTGGCCGCGGGTCTGGGCGGGCGCGAGATCACCTCGGCGTCCCTGGCAGAGGTCCTGCGCCGTGCAGATCGCGGCGAGCTCGCCCCGCTGGAGTTCCTGGACCTGGATGAGGAGGCCATCGCCGCCCACCTGGCGGCTGTCGGCCCGCGTACGGAAGGAGCCGCACCATGACTACCACAACGCCATCCACTACCGCCCCGCCATCACCGGCAGCGGGGAATCGGGTGCGCTTCTACCAGGTGGGCTCCTTCGCGGTGGGCAATCGACTCCTGCCGGAGGTCCATTCCCTACAGTCCAGCCGGGAGCGGCACAACTCGCTCACCTCCGGGCACCGCGCCTGCCAGGGCTGCGGAGAGGCACTGGGAGCCCGCTACGTGCTCGATGCCGCCACGGCGGCCGCCGAGGACGCCGGCGGCCGCGTGGTCACCGTCAACGCCACCGGCTGCCTGGAGGTCTTCTCCTCGCCCTATCCCGAGTCCGCCTGGCGCCTGCCCTGGCTCCACTCCCTGTTCGGCAACGCCCCCGCCGTCGCCACCGGTGTGGCCACAGGGCTCAAAGCTCTGGGACGCGAGGACATCCGGGTGGTCGCCCAGGGCGGCGACGGCGGCACCGTGGACATCGGTTTCGGCTGCCTGTCGGGGATGTTCGAACGCGGAGACGACGTCCTGTACGTCTGCTACGACAACGAGGCCTACATGAACACCGGGGTTCAGCGTTCGGGAGCCACTCCGCCGGCGGCCCGTACCGCCACCACCCAGGCGGTGGGGGAGGCGCCGGGCAATGTATTCGGCCAGGGCAAGGACGTGCCCCGCATCGCCATGGCCCACGAGATTCCCTACGTGGCCACGGCCACTGTCGCGGACCTGCACGATCTGGAACGCAAGGTCGCCTACGCCATGGGCCTGCACGGCCCTCGGTATATCCACGTGTTCGTTCCCTGCCCCCTGGGCTGGGGAACGAAGTCCTCGCACACCGTGCGCATCGCCCGCTTGGCGGTCGAATCGGGGCTGTTCCCCGTCTTCGAGGCCGAGCATGGTGAGGTCACCGGGGTCAGCCACATTCGCCGTCAGGTTCCGGTGGAGGACTATCTCGTGCTCCAGCGCCGCTACGCCCACCTGTTCCGCCCCACCCGGGATGAACAGACCATCAGTCGCATCCAGGCCCTCGCCGACCGCAATATCCGCCGCTACGGTCTGCTGAACCGGACCGACCTGCCGCCGGTCCTGAATGACAAGGCCACCGGCCTCGTCTCCACCCTGGGTGCACGCGCCGACCTCAACGATGCCCCCGAGGAGGACTGACATGACTGCTGTTTCTACGCCTGAAACCGCACCCGGAGGGGGCGGTGGGGGAAAGCTCCGTCCCTTCGCCATCACCCTGGATACGGCCTCCTCCCTGGTCAACAAGACCGGTGCCTGGCGGGTGGAGCGTCCCGTGTATCGCGACTTCCTGCCGCCCTGCAACGATGCCTGTCCCGCCGGGGAGAACGTTCAGAAGTGGCTCTACAACGCCGAGGATGGCTCATATGAGCGGGCCTGGCGCACCATCATGCGCGACAACCCGCTGCCCGCCGTCATGGGACGTGTGTGCTACCACCCCTGCGAGACCGCCTGCAATCGCGGCCAGGTTGACGAGGCGGTCGGCATAAACGCCGTCGAGCGCTTCCTGGGCGACCAGGCGCTGCGCCAGGGGTGGATGCCCGACCCGTGCGAGCCGGATACCGGTAAGCGCGTACTCGTGGTGGGCGCCGGCCCGGCCGGTCTGAGCGCCGCCTATCAGCTGCGCCGCCGCGGCCACGCCGTCATCATCCGCGACGCTGCCCCCAAGGCCGGCGGCATGATGCGTTACGGCATCCCCGCCTATCGCCTGCCCCGGGATGTGCTCGATGCCGAGATCGCCCGCATTGAGGCCATGGGGGTCCGTTTCATCCTGGACAGCAGGGTGGATCGCATCGCACCGGAACTGTCTTCCGGCGAGTTCGACGCCGTGTTCCTGGCCATCGGCGCCCAGGTCGGCCGACGCGCCTACATCCCGGCCGGTGATACCGCCCGCATCCTCGACGCGGTCACCATGCTCAAGGACGTGGCGGGCGCAGGTGAGGCCGACGGCGTGCCGGTAGGCGACCAACTCATGCTGGGCCGCCGCGTGGTGGTCTACGGCGGCGGCAACACCGCGGTCGACGCAGCCCGCACTGCCAGGCGTCTGGGCGCTGAGGAGGCGATTATCGTCTACCGGCGCACCCGCGAGCGCATGCCCGCCCACGACTCCGAAGTGGTCGAGGCCCTGGAGGAGGGCATCCAGATGCGGTGGCTGTCCACCGTTCAACACGCCGCCGCCGGACAGCTGCGCATCGAGAAGATGGAACTGGACGAGACCGGTTTCCCACAGCCCACCGGTGAATTCGAGGATCTGGCCGCCGACTCGCTGGTCCTGGCCCTGGGCCAGGAGTCCGACCTGGGACTGGTTGACGGGGTGTCAGGGTTGACGATCAAGGATGGCGTGGTGCAGGTAGATGAGCAGTTCATGACCGGCCACCCGGGCTTGTTCGCAGGCGGTGACATGGTGCCCTCCCAGCGCACCGTCACGGTGGGAATCGGGCACGGCAAGCAGGCCGCCCGTGCCATAGATGCCTACCTGCGCGGTGAGGTCTACCGGCACCCGGTCCGCCCCCGGCTCGCCGACATCGGCGCCATTAACTCCTGGTACTACTCCGACGCCCCGCAGCAGGTGCGCGAGCGGCTGGAGGGGGCCCGCCGCTCCCAGACCTTCGACGAGGTGGTCCAGGGCCTCGGCGCGGATGACGCGCTGTTCGAGGCGCGGCGCTGCATGAGTTGCGGCAACTGCTTCGAGTGTGACAACTGCTACGGGGTGTGCCCGGACAATGCCGTCATCAAGCTGGAGCCGGGGCGGCGCTACGCCTTCAACTACGACTACTGCAAGGGCTGCGGAATCTGTGTGGAGGAGTGCCCCTGCGGTGCCATCGAGATGGTCCCGGAGTTGAGCTGAAGCGCTTTGACCGGTTTCAGGCGGGGGTCACGCCCAGGCCCTCGATCACCTCGGCGCCGGGCAGTGCGGCCAGCAGGGCTCCGGGAACCAGCAGCTTGGAGTGGCGCACGCCCGAGCCGATGAGCACCGTGTCCCGTGCCGCCACCTGTGCGTCGATCAGCAACCGCCACTGCGTGGGCAGGCCTACCGGAGTAATGCCGCCGTAGGCCATGCCGGAGAGTTCCACGGCCTGCTCCATGGGCAGGAAGGAGGCCTTGCGCACGTCGAGCAGGTTCTTTACCAGGTGGTTGACGTCGGCGAAGTCGTTCGCCCGCACCACGCAGGCGGCCACGCGCCGCTCGCCGGTGCGCTTACCAGCAACCAGTACGCAGTTGCCGGTGGCCTCCGGATTCAACGAGTACTCAGCGCTGAGTGCATCCGTATCCGACAGGGCCGGATCGATCTCCACCACCTGCGCCGCAGCGGCCAGGTCCCGTCCCGGCGGGGTGTCGGCGAGGGCCTGGAGTGCGGCGGCGACGGGCGGGGCGAGCAGGTCCGTGCGCTTCAGGGCGGACTGCCAGCCGAGTGTCTGGGCGAAGACGGTGGCGGGTTCACGCAACTCGGACATACGGACAACCTCTCAGTCCTGGATGGTGGTTCCGGGCGGCGGACGGGGCCGGCGCTGGAAGGGATTTCGCGAAGAGTCTACGGCGCCGTCACCTCGCAGCGGTGACCGTGGTCGCCAAGCGTCATCCGCATTGGGAATGAACTGCGCCATGCGCGGCGTTGCCACCTGCGACAACTACAGACCGAGGCAGGACCGAGGAGAACTTAATGGACGACATCGCCGTCACCGCATCCCCGCAAGTTGAGGAAGTCGACCTCCTGGTAGTAGGAGGGGGCAAGGCCGGCAAGTCGCTCGCCATGGCGCGTGCCCGCAAGGGTGATACCGTCGTCATGGTTGAGCGCGACAAGGTCGGCGGCACCTGCATCAACGTCGCCTGCATACCCACCAAGACGCTGATCTCCTCCGCGCGTGTTCTGCATCAGGTGCGGGGTGCGGCCGCCTACGGCGTGGCTCTGCCCGAGTTAGGCGCCGATGACTCCAGCTCCCGCGACGACACCGCGCTGCTGAACCGCGCCCACATCGATCTGGCCGCACTGCGGGCCCGCAAGGAGAAGGTCGTGGGCGGCATGGTTGCGGCGCACGAGACCATGTTCACCGACTCCGGCATGGACTTCGTGCGCGGCGCCGCGCGCTTCGTAGCCCCGCGTACCGTGGAGATCACCACCGCCGACGGCGCCGCGCGCAGGGTGCGGGGGCGGCGCGTCCTGATCAACACCGGTACCACCCCGACCGTCCCCGCCATTCCGGGCCTGGTCGACACCCCCTACTGGACCAGCGAGGACCTGCTCACCCTGCCCGAACTGCCCGGGCATCTGCTCATCCTCGGCGGCGGTGTCATCGGTGTGGAGATGGCCTCCCTGATGGGGCTGCTGGGTGTACCCGTCACGCTGCTCCATTCCGGGGACCACGTGCTGAACCGGGAGGATGCCGATGTCGCCGCGGAGATCGCGGCCGGGCTGGAGGGACTCGGCGTGGAGATCCTCACCGGCGCCCGTGTGAGCGGCGTGCGCTCCGCGGCCCGCTCGGGGCCGGTGGTGGTGCGCACCGAGGACGGCCGCGAGGCCACCGGCTCGCACCTTCTGGTGGCTCTGGGGCGCACCCCCGTCACTGCCGGCCTGGGCCTGGAGAAGGCCGGGGTGGAACTGACCGAGCGGGGATTCGTGTGCGTCGACGACCACCTGCGCACCACCGCCGACGGCGTCTACGCCGCCGGGGACGTGGCCGGCACCCCCATGTTCACCCACGCCTCCTGGAACGACTTCCGCGTGCTGCGGGACCTACTGGATGGACGCGAGGTCACCACTGCCGGCCGCATCATTCCCTGGACCGTGTTCACCACCCCGGAACTCGGGCACGTGGGCCTCACCGAGGCCCAGGCGCGGGCCACCGGGCACAAGGTGCGCGTCGCCAAGACCCCTACCGCCGCCGTTCCCCGCGCTAAGACCCTGGGTGCCACAACCGGGTTCTACAAGGTGATTGTCGACGCCGACACCGACCGGATCCTCGGCGCAGCCATCATCGGTGACAGCGCCGGCGAGGTCATCACCGCCGTCCAACTCGCCATGCTCGCCGACATGCCCTTCCAGCAGCTGCGCGACGCCCCCATCTCCCACCCGACCATGGGGGAGGGGCTCAACGTCGTCCTGGACGCGCTCGGCTGACCCACACCGAGAGCCACTACGGACCCGCCTGCTACGCGCCCACTGCGACAGGCCCACTGCCCCGTCGGCGCCGGGATGCCGATGGGGCAGTGGCAGGATGGCCCGCGTGCTTCACGTCGTCTTCTTCGAGCCCCGCATCCCGGGCAATTCCGGTGCCGCCATCCGCCTGAGCGCCAACACCGGGGCCATGCTGCACCTGGTGGACCCCCTGTTCGACATGGACGACGCCAAGTTGCGTCGTGCCGGCCTTGACTACCACGACCTGGCCCGTACACGCGTGCACGCCACCTGGGAGGATTGCCTGAAACAACTGCCCGGGCGCATCTTCGCTTTCACCGCCCACACCACCACCTTGTATACCGACATCTCCTGGCAGGAGGATGACGCCCTGCTCTTCGGTCCCGAGCCCACCGGCCTGCCCGAGCCGATCATGGACCACTCGCGCATCACCGGCCGCGTGCGCATCCCCATGCTTCCCGGCAGCCGCTCGCTCAACCTGGCCAACTCCGCCGCCATCGGTCTTTATGAGGCCTGGCGCAGCCTCGGCTTCCCCGGCGCCGGCTGACAGGCGCCTCAGAGCATCCGGCCGGGGCGGAGTGACAGGTCCTCGACGACGGCATCCAGCGGCATATCAACCGCCACCCTCACCGACGCGGCCACCGACTGCGCCGTCATATGATCCGCGGCGCGGTAGGGACGCCCCGCCCCGCCGTCGGCGGCGCCCTCCACCATGGAGGCATTCTTGTGGTGCAGGCGCCGCTGCATCGGGGTGTCCACGCGTCCGGGATAGATCGTGGTGACGCGCACACGGCCGCGTTCCTCCTCGCGCAAACCGTCGGCGAATGCCCGCAGCGCGTGCTTGGAGGCGCAGTAGAGGGTCTGCCCCGGCCATACGCGCAGCCCTCCGCCGGAGTTGATAAGAACCACGAGCCCGCGCGCCCCGCGTAACGGGTCCAGCAGCAGGCGGGTCAGATGCGCCGGGGCGACCACATTCAAATCCAGTACCCTCCGCCACTGCTCGGCAGTTAGCTCGGCCAGTGCGGCAGCGGACTCCATGCCGGCCGAGTGCACGAGCACGTCGAGCCTCTCCAGGCCCAGGTCCTCTACCGCGGTGGCCACGGCCGCGTCATCGGTAAGGTCCAAGGGCAGGTTCCTGACCGAGGCGGCGTGGGCGGCTCTGAGCGCGCCGGCGCACGACTCCAGGTTCTCGGCGCTGCGCGCCACGAGAACCAGATCATGGTCCCGGGCCAGATCGCGGCATACCGCCAGGCCGATGCCGGAAGTGGCTCCCGTGACCAGTGCGAGCGGGCGTCGGGAATTCACTGCGGATCCCGGAGGAAGGGGGCGACGCCGGGCTCGCCCGGCTGGGAATAGGTGACCGTCAGCAACGCCCTGGCAATGGCGTGGAAGGAGCACTGAGCGGCCACGGTCGTCGCCGAGGCGTCGTCGTCCAGGCCGAGAGTGTCCACGTCCAGGGCGTGCACGGCGAAGATGTAGCGGTGGTCGCCGTCGCCCGCCGGCGGGTAGGGGCCGGACCAGGCGTGCGTGCCCGAGTCGTTGACGGCGTGGAAGGCGGCACCGTCAAGGCGGAGGTCGGATTCTCCCACGCCCTGCGCCAGGGAGGTGACTGATACGTCCAGGTCCTGCACCGTCCAGTGCCACCATCCGGCCGGAGAGGGGGCATCCGGGTCGAAGCAGGAGACCACGAACGAACGGGTGTCGGCCGGGAATCCCGACCAGTGCAGCTCGGGGGAGATGTTGTCGTGTACCGCGGTGAAGCAGTCGGGCATGCGCTCACCGTCCACGAGGTCGGCGGAGGCCAACGTGAAGGCGGGAAGCGTGGGAAGAGAGTCGTAGGGGAAGGGCGGGCGAGGGCGGGTCAGATCTGCGGCCATGGCGGAGCTCCTCGGAATCGGGCGATGACCGGTCGGACTGGCGACCGGGCTGATACCAACCACTGTAGACGTTGACCCCGAGGCGATACGTGTCAGAGAGGACGGCTATTCTTGCAACAATGGATCGAACGGGTGTTCGATATGCTTGCTGTTGGAGGAGGACAGTCATGGGGCAGGCTCGTCGTAGCGCCCGGGCGCTCGCAATTGCGTCGCGCGCGGATCGTCTTGCCGCTGCCCGCGCCGCCCTCGCCCGGGCCGAGGACCATGCCGGTCTTCGTGGCCGAGAGGCCGGGCGGGTCGCTCACGTGTTCGCCGGCACCGAGCGGGGCGTGCGCGTAGACGGCGCCACCGCGCTCGCGGCCCCGGTGCCGGCGCCAGGAGAGCCCGCGGTCGACTCGCTCCTGCCGGTGGGCGCCGAGGCCGCCGGCGTGGTTGCTCTGACCGGGTCCGTGGGGGCGCTTCTCGCCCTGGCCGCTCTCCGCCAGAGCCGAACGGGCTGGTGCGGTGTCATCGGCTGTGAGGGGTTGGGGTGGTGCGCCGCGGCCGAGGCCGGCATGGATCTTTCCCGGGTGCTCGCAGTCCCCGCCGCAGACCTGCCGCCCGATCTGCTCACCGCCGCCTTCGGAGCCCTGCTGGACGGCGTAAGCGTCCTTCTCATCTCCGCAACAGCCGCATCCCGGCTACGGCCCCGCGACCGGCGCACTGCCCTGGCCCGAGCCCGTGAGCGCCATTGCCTGATCCTCACCCCCTTCCCCTGGGAGGGGGCGCGTGTCCTGACCGCATCCCCGCTGCGCCTGCAAGCGGGAGACGACCCGGCCTCGGGCGTCATTCCCCTGGGTAGCCGTACGCAGGCGGAGGGGCCGCGGGAGTTGACGGAGGGCTACCTGCAACGCCTGACCTGGACCCTCCACAGCCCTCACCGCCCCGGGCGGGTCCGCCTGGTGTTCGACGCCGCGGGTGCGCATCTGACCACCGCAGCTCCCGAAGCACCTGCCGTTCCGGCCCCCATGCCGCGACCGCAGCTGGTCGTCGTCGGCGGGGCGGATGTGCGTGAGTCCCAGGAGAAGACTGCGTGATCCCCTTCGCCCCCGCCGTTAACAGCTCCGGTCCGGAGCCGGCTCCGGACCCCTGCGAACCGCGGCTCATCGCTGTGTGGACTCCGGACTGGCCCGTCGTCGCCCTGACTCTGGAGGCCCGTCGCCCCGATGCACCCGATCCGGCGCTGGCACCCGTCGCCGTGGTGGGTGGACGAGGCGTAATCGCGGCCTCGGCGCCGGCCCGTGCGCTAGGCATCACCCGGGGCATGCGACTGCGCGTGGCCCGGTCGCTGTGTCCCGGGCTCATTGTTCTGTGCCCGCATCCCGACCGTGAGGCGCGGGCCTATGAGACAGTCATGGAGGCTCTTTCCGAGCTTCTCGCCGATCCGCTCGTCGCCCGCCCCGGGTTGGCGCTGTCCACCGTCCGCGGCGCCGCCCGGTGGGCGGGCGGGGAGGAGCCACTGGCCGCCGCACTGGTCGATGTCGTGGCCGCCGGCCCGGGGGTCGAGTGTCAGGTCGGCATCGCCGACTCCCTCCTGGGCGCCATCCTCGCCGCCCGCCGAGGCGTCATCGTCCCACCCGGAGCCACGCCCGACTTCCTCGCCCCCCAACCATTGGGAAGCCTGCTGCACGCCTTGACCACTCAGCGGGGACGCCAAGAGGCTCACCCCTTCCTGGAGGACTTCGCCCGGCTCGGTCTGCGCCATCTGGGCGACCTGGCCGCGCTGCCCCGCCGCGACGTCGCCGCACGCTTCGGGCCCGCGGGGGAGCGCCTGCACCGCCTCGCCTCGGGACGTTGGGAGACCCTGCCGCGGGTGGCCCGTCCCGCCGCCGACGTAGCCGCGCAGACCCTGCTGGATCCGCCCCTTGAGCGTGCGGATACCGCGGCCTGGGCGGCGCGCTCTCTGGCGGAGCAATTATCCGGGCGCCTCATCTCCCTGGGAATGTCTGCCGCACAGCTCCGCGTGGAGGTGCGATGCGAGAACGGGGCTGAACTGGGCCGCTCCTGGCTGCTCGGTGCCGCGCCCTCGCCCGCCGAGATCACCGACCGTGTGCGCTGGCAACTGGAGGGGTGGCTGGCCGGCCGTTCCGGGCGGCCTCCCGCCGCGCCCCTGACTCGCCTGCGCCTGCTCGCCCTAGGTCTTAGCCCGGCGGGATCCGCCCAGGCCGGTCTGTGGAGTGCTCCCGGGGAGCAGGCCGAGCGCCGAGCGCATCGCGCCGCCGGACGTGTCGAAGCGCTCCTGGGTGTCGGTGGTCTGTATGTTCCCCGGCCGCATCCCGGGCGGGATCCGCGTTCACGAATCGACCTCGTCGGCTGGGGGGAGAGTACCGCGCAGGCTCCGGGCACGGCCCCCTGGAACGGTGCGCTGCCGGCCCCTTCACCCGCCCTCGTGCCCCCCGAGCCGCTGCCCGCGCAGCTCCTGGATGAGGGTGGGCGGGACGTCGGAGTCGACTCGCAGGGCCAGTTGAATGCCGCTCCGGTGGACGTGGCCGTGGAATGCTCCGATGAGGAGGATGCGGCGTCACGATGGGGTGCGGGCTGGGACGCTGAATCGGGGAACCGGTCGACGCGGAGGCGGGTTCTGTTCTGGGCCGGGCCCTGGCCCGTCGATGAGCACTGGTGGCGTCCCGGGGGTGCGTCTCGACGTGCCTACCTGCAAGTCGTCACCGATACCGGCCCGCCCCTGCTGCTCGCCCGTTCGGGCCGCTGGTGGGTCGACGGCGTCTATTCCTGAGAAATGCGGGGGTGACCTCCCGGTGCTCGCGGCCCGAGTCCCGCCGGGAGGGCGGGGGGACGACGATTAACCGTCAGGGCTGTGACGCCGACTGCGCATAGCCACGCCAGAGCGATGGCCCAGCCGGCTAGTACGTCGGTCAGCCAGTGATAGGCGAGGTACACACGTGACAGACCCACCAGTGCAATGACCGTACAGGCCGCCGCGGTCGCCAGTGCCTTGCGCGCCGGCGCCATCGCGGAGAACAGTACGAAGCCCGCCAGCACACCCATGAAGACCCCGGTGTTGAACGCATGGCCGGACGGAAAGGACCAGGAGGATGCGGGCTGTCCCAGCAGCAGAGAGGTTGAGGGCCGTGAGCGGGCAAAAAGGAGCTTCAGCAGCACGGTGAGCAGCGAGGATCCGATCATGGCCCCGGCCAGCACCAGGGCATGGCGTCGCTGGCCGCGCAGGAGGAAAAACCCGCAAGCGAGCACCGTGAGCGCCGTCAACCCGAGTGTTCCGCCCAAGTGTGTGAACGTCCACGCCACCGCCGTGACGAGTCCGTGGCGCAGGCTCACTGCCCAGGTTGTGACTGCGGGATCGTAGGCGGCCAAGGATCCTCCGAACTCGGTGCTCACCGCGAGCCATACGAACACTGACAATGCCGCCGTCGCCGTGAGGGTGAGATGTGGTCGGAGGTCCCGCCGCGGGGCGACCGTGATTTGCTGCATGAGGCAGGAGCCTATAAGCCGACCCTGGGTGCGGCCTGTGGTCGGTGAGTGTCGGCGCCAGGGGAAAGCCCGCCCGGTAGCATCTGGGCGGACCGGCTCCTATCCCACGTGGGGGAGCCGGGGGTTGCGGAGAGGGCTCGCGCCCCGCTCCGGGAGAGGAAACAGGACATCTATGGCCAAGCTCTACTTCCGCTACGGCGCCATGAACTCGGGCAAGACCACGGGATTGCTCCAGACCGCCTACAACTACGAGGAGCGGGGTCAGCGGGTGCTCCTGGTAAAGGCCGCGATAGATACCAAGGGTGACGATACCGTCGTCTCCCGCCTGGGCATGACCCGACGCGTCGACCTGCTGGTCACAGCCACTGACGATGTGCGCGCCCTGGTGCGACGCTCCGCCCTGGGGGAGCGCGCCGTCGACCCGCAGGCCTGCGCGCGGGAGACGGTTGATTGCGTGCTGGTCGACGAGGCGCAGTTCCTAACCCCGGCGCAGGTAGACCAACTTATGGAGATCGTGCTGCTTGACGATGTTCCCGTGCTGGCCTATGGGATCCGTACGGATTTCCGCACCGTGAGCTTCCCCGGATCGCGGCGTCTGCTGGAGATCGCCCACTCCCTGGAGGAGTTGAAGACGATCTGTCGTTGCGGACGCAAGGCCGTTTTCAATGCCCGGAAGGTGGGCGATGCATTCGTGTTCGACGGCGATCAGGTGGCCATCGAAGGCCTTGATGTCACCTACGAGTCCCTGTGCGGCAAGTGCTACCTGGGTGCCGGGGGCGTACTGCCGGGGGAGTGAGGGTCTTGGGCGGGCACTTGGCCGCGCCGCGTGGTGCCGGGGCGGGTCGAACCAATGCGGGGCCGGTTGAAGCGGCTTGCTGGGTGCTGAGAGAGATGCGAGAAATGTGATGCACATCTCGCAAGCGGGGGAGCGTTAAGGACTATGAGGGGCGAATTCGTGTCGGACTCTCGCGCTACTGTGTACATATGTTCGAAGGTGGAGGTGTTGAGAGTCGGCCGACCGGGACTCGCCCGGTGGGCCGGGTAGGTACGCCTGCCACCGGGGCCGATTGCCCGCCTGCCGCAGGGTTCGGAGCGGAGTTGGATTCGGAGGTTCTGGCAGGGGAGCTGGCGCAGGTACCGGCCGGTGCAGGGCTGGCGGGCCTGGTTGAGGGGCTGTTGGCCGGAGTGCTGGTGCCGGGCAGTCTCAACGGTGATGCGGCCGGCTCCGTCGATGATGCGTTGCCGCGGATGCGCATACCACGGACGCCGGTGACGCGGCGGATGCGGCAGACGCGGTGGAGATGCTGGATATCCCTGATGTTGACGGCATGCTGGCTGCGATCACCAGTCCGTCCGACCGGGTGCTGGCGGAGTCGGCCGCGCGGCTTGGAGTCGGCTGGGGTGTCGGTACCGGTATCGACGCGCTGGCCTTGCTGGGCGGACGGGTGCTCAGCGAGTTGGTGGCGGCCTGCCACCGGCTGGCGGCGTGGGCGTCCTGGTGCGAGGGGGTGGCGGCTGCCTGCCTGGCCCGCACACCGGAGATGAATCGTGGCGCGGCTTCCTGGGGGCCGGGCGGGCGGCCCGAGTGCCTGGTCACTGAGGAGGAGCGGCGTTTCACTACCGGCGGGGAGATCGCCTGCCGGCTTGGCCTAACCCGGCAGGGCGCTGGTCAGGTATTGGACCGGGGACAGGCCCTGTTGCAGCCCGACTTCGCCGCCACCGAGACCCTGCACCGGGCGGGTCTGCTGGACCAGTCGAAAACCGCTTTGATCGTGAGGCGCTTGGAGGAAGCCGATCCTGAGGTGGCGGTGGCGGTGCAGGAGCGGGTGCTGCCCCGCGCGTCCCGCCGCACCGCCTCACAACTGGGGCGGGATATTGACCGGGCCCTGGCCGCCCTGGATCCCGGCGGCGCCGGTAATCGACGTAAGCGCAACCAGGCACGCAGGCAAGTGACCCGTCCCCGCCAGGCGGGTGAGGGAGTCCATGAGATGAGACTGCTGTTGCCGAGCCTGGATGCGTTCCTACTGGACACAACCCTGGACGCCATTGCCGCCAGTGCGCGGGCTGCCGGGGACCAGCGCTCCCTGGCACAGCTGCGGGCCGATGCTGTCACCGGCATGACCTTGCGCACCCTGCAAGGCATCCAGTACGTCGCTTGCCGGGTTTCCCACGTTACCGACGCGGGCATCCCCGGTGGGGCCGGCCCGACAAATGCCCGTGGGGGCGTGTCTAGCGGTGGTCCCAAGGGTGATGCGGAAAGTGCCGCCCCCGCCGTCTTACCCGCCAGCGCCCCGAGCGCGGAAGTCGCCGGCACCACCGGGGAGGGCCACGCTTGCGCCGATGCAGCGT
Organism: Actinomyces sp.; assembly: GCF_030530635.1. Taxonomy (GTDB): domain Bacteria; phylum Actinomycetota; class Actinomycetes; order Actinomycetales; family Actinomycetaceae; genus Actinomyces. The sequence continues at coordinate 10,837 of NZ_JAUMUL010000012.1, read as the reverse complement.
GCCGCTTTCCGGTCGCCGGGGGCGAGCGTCGTCTTCTGCCGGACGGAGTACCACTGGAGGGGCTGCTCGGGGCGCTGAACTCATTGGTGGAACCCTCCCGGCCCTGGTGGACGCCCTCAGGGATCGAGCCGGTCTTCCCGCCGTCCGGGATCACCATCAACGTTGATGTCACCGTACCCCTGGACCACCTACTGCCCGACGCCGCCGAGTTCGGCGGCAGTCCGCCGGCAACCGGCGAGGACGAGGGTCCGCCCCCAGACACTGGAGCGAGTCCGCCCGCCGCATCCGCTGGGGCAAGTGAACCCTACGCGGCACTCACATGCCTTAGGGTGAGTGCATCCGAGGGGCCAAGTGCGCCTGCCGCGGGTGGTGGGACTCTGCCCACCCGTGGCGCGCCTAATAAGGTGCCGAACGCTGCTGCAAAGGCGGCGGAGGTCACCATCGGCACCAGCAGAGTGCCGGTGCCCGCCGCCACCGCCCGCGCCCTCGCGGCCGGTGGCACCTGGCGCCGGCTGGTCACCGACCCCCTTTCGGGCGCTGTACTGGACGTAGGTCGGTCGCATTATCGGCCTCCGGCCGCCCTCCGCGACCTAGTGCAGACAAGAGATGTCTCCTGCACGTTCCCCGGTTGCACGGTTCCGGCCTCTCGCTGCGACATTGATCATGTGCAAGCCTGGGCCGACGGCGGGACCACGAGTCTGACCAACCTAACAGTCCTGTGTCAGGCCCACCATCGCCTCAAGCACACCCCCGGCTGGACCCTGTCGCGTCAAGACGGCGGTGCCCTGGTATGGACTACTCCGACCGGCCGCCGGTACCGGCGTGACGTGGACGGAACCATCACCCTCATGGCTCATCGGATCGGGCCGCGTCAGCTTGCCGTTCCCGTGCAGCGTGTGCCCGAGCGCCTCGCTCAGGCCGTCGATGACGCGTTCGTGAACCGCCTACGCCACGGGCTGAAGCTCGCCACCGCTTCCGGCCGCCCCGGTCGGCCTCCGTGGGTCACCAGCCGTGGGCCCCGCCCCGGGCAGGTAGTCGGCGCCTTCGAGTCCACCCCCTATCCGGACGCCCTGCACGATCTCGGCCTGGCTCCACTGCTGGATGAGATTCCACCCTTCTGACGCCCACCCCTTTGAGCCGCCCTCCCAGGAACAGCATTGAGGACCGATTCCATGAGTTGCGACACCGGCACTCACCGTTACGCCGAGCTTCACGCCCACTCCGCCTACTCCTTCCTCGACGGCGCCAATGAGCCCGAAGACCTTGTCATCGCCGCCGCTGAACTCGGTCTCGAGGCCCTCGCCTTGACCGATCGTGACGGCATGCCCGGCATCGTCCGGCATGCTCAGGCCGGTCGTATTCACGGTCTTGCCACCGTCCACGGTACCGAACTCACCCTGGACGACGGAGCCCACCTTCCCGTACTCGCCCGGGGGCCAAGGGGCTACCACCGCCTGTGCGCCGCCATTTCCGGTCATAACCTGGCTGCCGGTAAACGCGTGGATCCCGCCCACCGGCTGCCCGAGCTGGCCGCCGCCCTACGGGCGGATACGAAGACGGCCACGGGAACCGGCACCTCCACCTGTCTGGTTCTCACCGGCACCGCCAACGGGCCTCTTCGCCGCGCCCTCGGCGACCCGCAGCGGCCAGACACCTGGGATCTCAAGGCCGCCGACGCCGTCCTGGCAATCCTGGTAGATCTTTTCGGTCGCGACGGGGTCGCCGTCGAGATCTGCCTGGACGGCGGCCCCACCGATGCCGCCGTGACCGCCGTCCTCACCGGACTGGCCTCTGAGCGGGAGCTCCCGCTGGTCGCCACCGGTGCGGTGCGCTGCGCCCGTCCGCCCGACTCCCGCCTCGCGGACGTCCTGACCGCTACCCGCCTGCGCACCGATCTTGAGGGTGCCCGTGGGCACCTGCCCGCTCTTGGGCGCTGGTTGCGCGGCCCGCAGGACATGGCCCGCCTCCACCGCCGGGCGCCCCACGCCGTCGATACCGCCGCCGAGATGGCTCAGGACCTCGCCTTCGACCTCACCCTCATCGCCCCCGGACTTCCCGACCCGGAGGTCCCCGCGGGACATACACCCGCCACCTGGCTGCGCGAGCTCACCCGCCGCGGAGCCATGGCACGCTACGGTAGCGCGGCGGATGCCCCAGAGGCCTGGAAGGTCCTCGCCCATGAACTCGACGTCATTGAGTCACTGGGCTTTCCCGGCTACTTCCTCATCGTCCGCGCCATAGTCGACTTCTGCGAGAGTGCCGGCATCCTGTGCCAGGGTCGGGGCAGCGCGGCCAACTCCGCCGTCTGCTACGCCCTGGGCATCACCGCGGTGGATGCCGTTCGTCATCGCATGCTCTTCGAACGCTTCCTCTCCCCGGGGCGGAGCGGCTACCCGGATATCGACCTGGACATCGAGGCCTGCCGTCGCGAGGAGGTAATCCAGCACGTCTACGCCCACTATGGGCGCGACTACGCCGCCCAGGTCGCCAATGTCATCTCCTACCGGCCCCGCTCCGCGATCCGCGACGCCGCCAGGGCTCTCGGCCACCCGGCCGGATTGCAGGATGCCTGGGCGGCGCGGATGTCCCACCACTGGAGAACCGTGCGCACCGAAGACGACCCCGGGATGGACGCTCCCCCCGCACAGGTACTCGACATCGCCGAGCAACTGCTGCGCCTGCCCCGGCATCTGGGCATCCACTCCGGCGGCATGGTACTCGCCGATCGGCCGGTCACCGAGGTGTGCCCCGTGCGTTGGTCCGCCATGGAGGGGCGCACCGTCCTGCAATGGGACAAGGACGACTGCGCCGCCGCAGGTCTGGTCAAGTTCGATCTGCTGGGCCTGGGCGAACTGACCGCACTGCGCCTGGCCTTCACCAGCCTTGCCGAGCGCGGTGAGACGGTGCCTGATCTCGCCCCCGGCGGCTTCCTGCGTCCCGTCCAGATGGGCCGCCCCTGGGGACTGCACACCCTGCCGGAGGAGGACCCGGCCGTCTACCGGCTGCTCGGTGCGGCAGACACGGTAGGCGTCTTCCAGGTCGAGTCCCGCGCCCAGATGGCCACCCTGCCCCGCCTGCGTCCACGCGTGTTCTACGACATCGTCGTCGAGGTCGCCCTAATCCGTCCCGGCCCCATACAGGGAGACGCCGTAAACCCCTACATCCGTCGCCGCCTGGGCCGCGAGCCGGTCACCTACCTGCACCCGTCCCTCCGACCCGCCCTGTCCAAGACTCTGGGCATACCACTGTTCCAGGAGCAACTCATGCAGATCGCCGTCGACGCCGCCGGCTTCACCCCGGCCGAGGCCGATGCGTTGCGACAGGCGATGGGGGCCAAGCGCTCCGTCGAGCGTATGGAGGCCCTGCACGAGCGACTGGTGCAAGGCATGGAGGAACGGGGCATTGATACCGTGACCGCGCAGACCATCTTCGAAAAGCTCCGCGCCTTCGCCGATTTCGGCTTCCCCGAGTCCCACGCCTTCTCCTTCGCCTACCTCGTCTACGTCTCCGCCTGGCTCAAGGTCCGCAAGCCCGAGGACTTCTATGCCGGCATCCTTGCCGCTCAGCCCATGGGCTTTTGGTCCCCGCAGACCCTGGTAGCCGATGCGCGCCGCCACGGAGTGCGCGTGCTGCCGGCCGACATCAACTTCTCCCGGGAGCAGGCCTGCGTCGAGTCCCGGAACGACGCCGGCGCCGCCCACGCAGATGCGCGTCCCAGTCTCAATGCGCTCAGCCCCCTGGATGTTCACCCCGAGCTCGCCGTCCGCCTCGGTCTGGCTCCCATCAAGGGACTGGGCGAGGCCGCCACCGCCATCGTCGTCGAACGCAACGCCCACGGCCCCTACCGTGACATCGCCGACCTCGCCCGCCGCGTGCGTCTGAGCCGTTCCCGTCTCGAGGCCCTCGCCGCCTCCGGGGCACTGGCCTCCTTAGGCGTCGCCCGCCGCGAGGCCCTTTGGGCTGCCGGTGCCCTGTCTCAGGAGTACGGGCAACGTCATTCCCCCGGCGGTACCCACGATCACAGTGGGTCTGCCTGGTACCAGCCACCGCTGCCCGGGACCGCCGTCGGCGCCCGTGCGCCGCACCTACCGGACATGACCGATCGGGAACGTCAGGACGCCGACCTGCACCTGACCGGGGTCTCCACCCAGGCCTCACCCATGGCGTTCCAACGCGAGCGGCTCACAGCCGCCGGTGTACTCACCGTCGCCGACGTCCTGCACCACGAGCCGGGCCGCCGGGTACGGGTGGGCGGGCTCGTCACCCACCGGCAGCGCCCGAGCACTTCGGCCGGCACGATCTTCCTCAACCTCGAGGACGAGACCGGCCTGCTCAACGTCATCTGTCCCATCGGCATGTGGCGGCGCCACCTCGAGGTCGGGCGCCGGGCGGCGGCGCTCGTGGTGCGGGGGATGGTTGAGTCCGGCGACGGCGTGACCGCCTTGGTCGCTGAACGCCTGGAGGCGTTGACGGGCGTCACCTCACCGGGCAGCCGCGACTGGTGCTGATCGGCGCCGGCTTCGATCCGTTGAGTCGTTTCAGTCCCTAATCCCTGTCGGTCCTTAATCCCCGGAATAGGACGGCAGCTCACCCACTACCGGCGCATCCTTGGTATGCAGCTCGGAGTACACGGACCAGGCCACACTCACCAGTGGCACCGCCACGATCGCGCCGAGCAGGCCCGCGGAATAAGTGCCTACGGCCACGGCGATGATGACTACCACCGGGTGTAGGGACACCTGTCGGCCCATAATGAGCGGCTGCAGAATGTGTCCCTCGATCTGGCCTATGCCGGCCACCCCCAGGCCCACCACGATCATGGTGACGAAGCCCTTGGAGGCCAGGGCGACCACCATGGCGATGATCATCGCCGTCGGCGCCCCAATGATCGGGATGAAGGCGCCGATGAAAACCAGTACCGCCAGCGGCGCGGCCAGTGGCACGCTCACGATCTGGAGGAATATCCCGCACATGATCCCGTCGGTCAGTGCCACGATCACGGTGCCCCGGGCGTAACCGGCGAAGGTGTACCAGCCGGCGCCGGCGGCGTGGTGGACGTCCTCGCGCAGATGGGCGGGAAGCTCATTGAGGAACCACCGCCACATGCGGCCCCCGGAGGCCAGGAAGAAGATCGTCGAGAAGATCGCCAGTGCCAGCACGGCGAAGATATTCACCACGGTGCCCGCATTGGACAGCACCTCCGTGGCCAGAGCGGGGGCATTGTTCATCAGGTAGCCCTGCCCCTGATCGAGCAGCCGCTGCAGCTGCCCCATGAGTTCCTGCTGTGTCAGATCCAGTGGCAGGGGACCGTTGACGATGAAGTCCACGATGGTATCCACGCCGTCGGAGAACTGGGATGCCAACGTATTCCATTGATGCGTCACCGAGGTGATCACATAGGTCACCATCCCCACCACAAGCGCCAGAGCGGTCAGCAGTCCGAGGAAGGTGGCCGGATAACGGGGCATGACCCGGGCGAACAGATTCACCAGCGGATGCAGGATCGAAGTGAGCACCAGGGCCATGAACACGCCAACGAACACCGGGATGATCCTCGAGGTGGCGTAGAAGACGAGGCCGATGATGATGATCAGCCCCAGCAGCAGCCAGGCTGACAGGCCCCCGCGCACCAGCCAGGACGGCAGTGAGGCAAGAGGCGAGGACGAACCGGTGGTGCCGGCATGCGCGTCGTCGTCGATTTCCGTGGTCTCCACCGTAGCGAAGTCGTCATAGCGCAGCTGTTGCTCGCGGGCGTCAAGTCGAGCCTGTTCGGCCCGGTCGATTGTGCGGCCCAGCGCGTTGCGCCCCGCGCGCAGACGGGAGGCGAGACGCCTCAGCGCGGAATCCGCCGCCGGCGTCTCCTCCGATGAGGATGTTGGCGGGCGCTCGTCCGCCGCCGGTTGTGCGGCAGTGGGCGTCTGAGCCTCACGCAGCTCGGCCCCCTCTCCGGCCGCACGGCTCTCCGGGGCGCCGGTGCCGGCCGCGTCCTGTGCGCTGGCCATCTCAGACCTCCTCGCCGAGCAACTTCTGCAAATCTGCCGGGGTGGCGGCGAGGGCGACCGCGCCGTGCAGGGCCTCCGGGCTGCCGTAACCCCATAGGACACCGATGCAGTCGACGCCCGCTGCCCTGGCGCCCTCGACGTCGTGGGCCAGATCGCCTACGTGCACCGGTCGGCTCACGTCGACGCCCGCCGCCGCGAGCCTGTCAAGGGCGGAGCCGATGACCTGAGCCTTCCTGCCGCCGATGTCACCGTCGCCTGCCCCGCTGACCACGGTGAAGCGGTCGAGCAGACCATGGTGTCTGAGGATCTCGCGCGCATAACCCTCATGCTTGGAGGTTGCCAGTGCGAGCGGCACTCCGGCTGTGTGCAGGTCGTGCACCAGCTCGTTCACGCCGTCGTACAGGGGTGAGTCGAGCATCGTCTGGCGGTAATGGTGCCGGTAGGTCGCAACCGCCCGGGTGTTGGCCGCACCGGTAAGCCCGGCATACAGACGGAAGCCGTCTACCAACGGCGGGCCGACGAAGCGCTTGAGTTGCGCGGGCGTCTGCGCCGGCAGGCCCAACTCGGTGAAGGCCGCCGTCAGTGCCGCGAGGATTGCCGGTGCGGAGTCGATGAGCGTGCCGTCCAGGTCGAGCAGGACGGCGGTCGGGGGGTGGGGCAGGGGGAGCGGGCAGCCCTCGGGGTCGGCTCCGGCGATCGCATGCATATTCTTCCTGGCTCACTCTCATTCGCGGACGCGGTTCAGCCTACTAGCGTGGTCGCCATGAACGCAGACACCACACGCCCCCGCCTGCCGTGGACCACCGCCCTGACTCCGGGGCGGGGTGGGCAGCCCCGGCTGCTCATCGACGCCCCCGCGGGCAGCGCCGAGATCTACTTGCACGGGGCCCACCTGACCGACTGGAGGCCACGTGCTGGCAGGCCCGTGATCTTCACCTCCCGCCGAGCGGTATTCGACGGCCGGACTCCGATCCGCGGCGGTGTTCCGTTGTGCCTGCCCTGGTTCGGTGCGGGCCCGGGCGGCGACCGACGGCCCTCGCACGGTTGGGGCCGGATCTCGCCATGGCGCCTGCGCAGCGTGCAGTCGAGGCCGGGCGGTGGCGTGCAGGCCCTGTTCGCGCTCGAGCGCGACGGCATCTTCGCCCTTTACGCGGTGGACTTGGGGGAGGAGCTCTGCCTCACGCTCTCCTTGCGGCGTACCGGTGACGGCCCTGCGGGGCATCCGGTTGAGGCCGCCCTGCACACCTACCTGGCGGTCGGTGATGTGACCGCGGTAGAGGTGAAGGGCCTGGGTGGCGTCTCCTACCTGGACAAAACGACCGGCCGTGCCGACCAGGTGCAGCACGGGCCGCTGCGCGTCACTGGCCTAACGGACCGCGTCTACGCCGCCGGATCCCCGGTCGCCATCAGTGATCCGGCATATGGCCGTCGCATAACCGTCACCGGCGTGCGCGCCCCTAACACCGTGGTTTGGAACCCGTGGAGTGCGGGTGCCGCCGCGCTGACCGACATGGATGACGACGAGTTCGCCTCCATGCTGTGCGTGGAGAGTGCCGTCGTCGGTGAGAATGCCGTGCGACTGGCTCCCGGGGAGTCGATGTCGCTGGGAACCAGGATCGCCGTCGCCCCGCTGTGATGCATGGCACCCGAGACGGATTTGCCCGCCCTGGCCCGGAGCGTGTTAACTTTCCTGAGTCGGTGCTTCCGGGCTGTGCCCTGCGGCGGTGACAACAAGTCCGAGTGGCGGAATAGGTAGACGCGCTAGCTTGAGGTGCTAGTGCCTGACTAAAAGGGCGTGGGGGTTCAAGTCCCCCCTCGGACACCCGCAGCGGGGCCGCGGCCGGTAGGTCGTGGCCCTTCGTGTCTGCGCCCGTCGTAATGCCATATCTCCGATCGTCTCCGCTCTGGCGCTGCGCCGGTAGGCTCGCCGCATGCAGCCCTTCGAGATCCGTGTGCCCGCCGAGACCCGTGACGGCGCCAACCGGCCCGCGCTCCTGTTGTCTGTTCCCACCAGCGCCGACGTGAACCGGGTGGCGGAGATCTGCCAGGATCCTGACATTCAGGAGTGGACCACCGTCCCGCGCGGTTACACCCGCGCACACTCGCAGGACTTCATCGAAGGCACGGTGCGCACTGGCTGGGAGACCGGCAAGGAGCTCACCTGGGCGGTGCGTGAGGTCGGTGAGGACGGCACCGCCACTCTGGTCGGCATGATGGGCATCTCCGGTCAGGCCGACGGTGCCTGGGAGATCGGCTACTGGCTGGCTCCCGAGGCCCGCGGTCGTGGCACGGTCTCTCGGGCGGCACGTGCCGTCGTCGAGATGGCTTTCGATCCGGACGGCCCACTGCACGCCGTCGCCCTGCGCTGGCGCTGCGACATTCACGACGGCGTGCCCAACTGGGCGTCCTGGCGGGTCGCCTGGGGGTTGGGTTTCCGCCGCGAGGGGCGAGTGCGCTCCTTCCTCGCCAACGACGGCGTGCTGCACGACGGCTGGGTGGGCACGCTCCTGCCCGCCGACCCGCGCCGCCCCGCCGCCCCCTGGGACGGTCCCGTCACCGTCGGCGGGCAGGTGGCCGGCTCCTCGCACACCCACGGTGTGAACACACCGCTGGTGGCTGCCGACCCGGTCGGTGAGCGCGAGGGTGACGACCCCGAGGCGCTGGTGCGCCGCTTCCACTCCACCTACGGCCTGCCGATCCAGACCGACGGGCCCAGCCTGGATCGTGAGAGCCTGCACATGCGCATGAGCCTGATCGCCGAAGAGTTCGCCGAGCTGGTCGGCGCCGTCTATGGGCAGGCGGCCCGCGGCGAGGTCGAGGCCGCTTACCGGCGCGCCGTCGCAGCCGACGACGGCACCCGTGACACGGTGGAGACCGCCGACGCCCTGGCCGATTTGGTCTACGTCATCTACGGCATGGCCCTGGAAACCGGCATCGACCTGGCCGCGGTACTGGCCGAGGTGCAACGCTCCAACATGTCCAAGCTCGGGGCGGATGGTCGGCCCATCTACCGGGAGGACGGCAAGGTCCTCAAGGGACCCGGCTTCTTCCCGCCGGACGTGCCCGGCGTGCTCGGTCTCTAGGAGCCCCGGGACACAGCCGCCGTCGTCCGGTGCTCCCTGGGATGGGCCGGAGCGCGTGGCAGGATGACTCCCATGACTCAGGCCGATCCCGCTGCGGCGGAAGCACTCCCCGAAACCAACCCCTTCGCCCGCCCCTGGAAGCTCGCCCTGGAACTGCCCGATTTCGCCGCCGTCTCGCCGGCGGATATCGAGCCGGCGGTACGGGCCGGTATGGCGGCTCAGCGTGCCCAGTGGGAGACGATTGCCACCAACCCCGCCGCGCCGACCGTGGCCAACACGGTCGCCGCCGTCGAAGGCAGCGGCGAACTGCTGTCCCGCGCGCTGACCGTGCTGTATGCCCTGACCTCGGCCACCGACAGCCCCGAGCTGGACGCGCTGGAGGAGGCCCTCGCCCCCGAACTGGCCGCCCACGATGACGCCTACAGCCTGGATGCGCGCATTTACCGGCGTTTCAAGACCCTCGACGAACAGGTGCGTGCCGCCGCCCAGGCCACGCCCGCCCAGACCCCGGTGGACGCCGACGGTCAGGCGATCGACGCCGAGACCGCCCGCTGCATCCGCTTGGCCGTGGAGGAGTTCGAACGCGATGGCGTCGCCCTGACCGGCCCGGACGCGGACCGGCTGCGCGCCATCAACGCCCGCCTGACGGCCCTGTCCACCCGCTTCGCCACGCTCACCACCAAGGCCATGCACGCCGCCGGCGTCGCCAACTTCACCGCCACTCCCGCGCTGGCCACCACCTCCGCCCACGCCGATCGCGTCGCCCTGCTGAACCGGTCGCTGAGCCGTGGACTGTCCGGCGAACATGACACTCGGGCCCTCGTGCTGGAGGAGGCCGGGCTGCGGGCCGAGCGCGCCCGCCTGCTCGGCTACTCCCACCACGCCGCGGTCGTCGCCGCCGAGTCGGCCGCCCGCACCAGCCAGGCCGTCAACGAGCTGCTCACCCGCCTGGTGCCCCCGGCCATGGCCAACGCCCGCCGCGATGCCGAAACCTACGCCGCCCGCATGGCCGCCGACCCGGCCACCCGACCCGGGGAGAGCTTCGGCCCCGCCGACTGGCCCCGCTACGAGGAGGCCGAGCGCAAGGAGCGCTTCGGCGTCGACGACGCCACCCTCGCCCCCTACCTGGAGCTGAACAACGTCATCGAACGGGGCGTCTTCTACGCTGCGAGCCGCCTGTACGGCATCGGTTTTCACGAGCGTCCCGACCTGGCCGCCCACATGTACGCCCCGGATGTGCGCGTCTGGGAGGTCCGTGACGGCGAGGGCGATGCCGCACCCCTGCTGGGACTGTTCGTCGGCGACTACTACGCCCGCGAGGGCAAGCACGGTGGCGCCTGGATGGACTCCCTGGTGGAGCAGAGCCACCTGACCGGCCGCAGGCCGGTGGTCATCAACTGCCTGAACCTGACCAAGCCTGAAACCGGGCCGACGCTGCTGAGCTGGGACAACGTCATCACCGCCTTCCACGAGTTCGGCCACGCCCTGCACGGACTGTTCGCCGATACCCGCTGGCCCAGCGCGTCGGGCACCAACGTGCCCCGCGACGTGGTCGAGTTCCCCTCCCAGGTCAACGAGAAGTGGGCACTGCACCCGCAGGTCATCGCCTCCTACGCCCGCCACGTGGACACCGGCGCGCCTCTGCCGCAGGACCTCGCCGAGAAGCTGCGCAGCCAGGGCGCCTTCGGCCAGGGCTACGCCACCACCGAGTACCTGGGGGCGGCCCTGCTCGACCAGGCCTGGCACACCCTG
>NZ_JAUMUL010000086.1 GCF_030530635.1 Actinomyces sp. | reverse complement strand
AGCGCTTCGGCACTTCGCGCGACGGTTCGTACCCGTAGGTGCCGAACCGTCGCAAGAAGGTACGAATCGTCGACCACAACGTACGAACCGTCGCACGAAGGTACGAACCGTCAGGCCAACCCACGAACCCTCAGGCCCAATCCACAGCCGACACCAAAGCATCACCACGCCGGCGTGTCACACGTACCGGTCTCGGGGGTGGGTCTCGGTGTGTCACCCACCCAGCCGCGCACGCACGCGACGAACCGCCACACCCACAAACCAGAAGAACCCCATATGTACTTGTTGTCCCGCAGCGCGGCGAAGATCTCGCGGAAGGTGACCTTCTCCATGGTGTCTGCGCTCTGGACGACGTTCTCCTTGACGCAGATGAAGCGCATCATCCCGAGGATCGCCAGGGGAATCGCGAGGCAGAGAAGGAAGGTCGACCAGCGACCGGGGTTCTTGCCGGCCCAGGCGAGGACCTGCGGGATGATCACGGAGATGACGATGGCGCCCAGGGAGATGAACAGGCCGGCGAAGGCGGAGACCCACCCCAGTCTGACGGGCCAGGAGACGTAGTCGGGATCGTGTCGCCGGCCGGGGCGGAACTCCTCGTTGTCCCCGAGGCCCGGTTCGACGGCGCTGGACGGTTCGACGGCGCCGGAGGGCATGCCCCCTCCGGTTGCGGATGTGGTCATGAGATTCCTTCTGACTTCGGTCGTCGTTGACGAAGACGGATCAATGAAACTGAAGTGAAGTATGAAATTGAAACGGTGTCAAGGGCTTTACCCCGGATCGTCAATCTCCGAAACTAGTAACAGCACCGGCTTTGAAGGAGGGGCATGCCAACCGTGCAACGCGTCCGCGGCCCCTACGCCAAGACCGCGGCCAAGCGGGAGGCGATCGCCCGGGCCGCCTACGAGGTGGTACAGCAGGTCGGCCATGAGCACCTCACCACCGCCGCCGTGGCACGGAGGGCCGGCATGGCCGAGCGCACCATGCTCTACCACTTCCCCAGTCGCGACCACCTGCTGGTAGCCGCCCTCGAATACTTCGACGAGGTGGTACAGGGACGGGGCGAACTCGTTCGTTTCCGCGAACAGGCCGACGCCGAGGCGCCGGCACTCACCGAGGAGGCCGCGGAGGCCACCATCGGCCGTCTGATCCGCACCACCGCCTCCGGCGACGCCCGGCTGCGCCTGTACGGCTACCTCGCCGGGCAGGCGCAGATTCCGGGAACCGCGGCGCATGAACACTTCGCCGCTCATTACGCGGAAGCCATTGCCGGCATCAGCATCATCATCGGCTCCTTGCAGCAGCACGGCCTGGCGCGTACCGATCGCCCCGCCGAAGCGATGGCGAGGCGCTTCTTGGCCTCATGGGACGGGCTGCAGCAGTTGTGGGTGGTATCCCCCGACTTCGACCTGGAGGCCGAGATCATCCAGGCCTTCGCCGATACCACCGGCCGGGACCTGGCGCGTACCCGTGACGCCATGGCCGAGGTGATTCGCAGCATCTGATCGCCCCGCCCACGGCTGTGCCCGACGCCTGTTCGCACCGCCCGCCACCACTCCCCTCGTCCGCACACCGACACCCGCAACGCGTTACACTCACTCGGAAGGATCAACGATGATCGACCGCCGCACCCTGGTGTCCCGCCACGATGTTCACCTGCATGCCGACTCCCCCGATCTCGTACTGACTCTGGGCAACGGGGACTTCGCCTTCAGCGCCGACGCCACCGGCCTGCAAACCCTCATCTCCACTCATGACGCATCCGGCCTCGACCCGCACACCCCAGACTTCCTCGCAACCCGCGTCGTCGAAGGGGCCACCCAGTCCACCTGGGGCTGGCACGAGCAGCCAAACCCCGCCGGCCACACCGTCGCCGACGCCATGACCGCCTACAGCACCGCCCGCGGCCCGGTGTACTACCCGGACCGTCCCTCCCTGGAACGGGTTATGGCGATCGCCTCCGGGCAGGTGGCGCCGGAGCCGGGGATCTGGCCGGCATGTGGCTCGGCGCCAACCCGCACCGCCTGGACCTGGGACGGCTGGGACTGGCCGTGCCCGCGGCATCGGGCGGCGCCTCTACCGCACAGCGCTCGGAGGCATCCGCAGCGGGACAGGGCCGCACCGTGGTCGAGCCGGCCGCCGAGGCACTGACGGATCTGAACGCCCACCTGGACCTGTGGCGGGGCCACCTGACCTCCCGGTTCCACTACCTGGACACGCCCGTGCAGGTGACCACCGGGGTCGCAGGCCAGGGCGCGATCGTCGGCACCCGGGTGGCCTCCCCGCTGCTTGCCGACGGCGCCCTCGTGCTGCGTCTGGCCCTGCCCGACCCCAACCCGGGCTTCTGCCCGGCCGCCCTCTGGGGCGAGGAGGCCCAAGGCGAGGTGATCCTGCGCGAGGCCGGTCGGCGGCGCGCCGTCGTCGAGCGTCGCCTGGACGCCACCACCTACCGAGTGACCCTGCGCTGGGACGCCCCGGCCACGGCCGCCCTCACCGACGCCCGCACCCTGGTGCTCACCCCCGCGCCCGGGACCGCGGCGCTCGGCGTCGTCGTCGCCTTCGAGCCCGTATCCGGCCCGGGCAAAGAGCTGTATGCGGCACCCGCCGCCCCGCCCACCGACGTCGACGCCGTCCTCGCCTCCTCCGCGGCCTTCTGGCAGGAGTACTGGAACTCCGGCACCGCCGTCGAGCTGGCCGGCTCCACGGACTCACGTGCCACCGAACTGGAACGCCGCATCGTGCTGTCCCAGTACCTGCTGCGGGCCAGCGGCGGCGGTGCGGCTCCACCGCAGGAATCCGGCCTGGTCACCAACACCTGGCGCGGCAAGTTCCACCTGGAGATGCACTGGTGGCATGCCGCGCAGTTCGCCGCCTGGGGCCGCCCCGAACTCTTGGAGCGCTCCTTCGGCTGGTACCGCTCCGCCCTGCCGACGGCCCGCGCCACCGCCGCCGCCCAGGGCTATCGCGGCGCCCGCTGGCCCAAGGAGGTGGGGCCGGACGCCCGTGAGGCGCCGGGCGACATCGGCCCCTTCCTGATCTGGCAGCAGCCGCATCTGCTGTATCTGGCCGAGCTGTGCTGGAATGCCTACGGCACCCGGCCCGAAGCGCAGGCCGCCTCCGGGCGTGCCCGCCTGCTGGGCGCCGTCGCCGAACTGCTCGATGAGACCGCCGAGTTCATGGCCTCATTCCCGGACGCCATCGGCGACCTCGCCCACCTGGGGCCGCCGGTGATGCCCACCCAGGAGTTCTACGACGCCGCCACCACCCGCGCCCCCACCTTCGAGCTGGCCTACTGGTGGTTCGGCCTGGAGATCGCCCAGCGGTTCCGGCACCGCCGCGGCCTGGAGCGCGATCCGTCCTGGGACGCCGTCCAGGCGGCCCTGCCCGCCCCGGAGCAGGTGGCTGGCCGATATACCGCCGTGGCAGGAAGCCCCGAGGTGCGCACCGACGATCACCCGTCATTCCTACAGGCCCTCGGCTTTCTTCCGCCCACCCCACTGATCGACACGGCCGTCATGTCGGCCACCCTCGACTGGGTGCGGGAACACTGGCAGTGGGATTCCGCCTGGGGCTGGGACTACCCGGTGATGGCGATGGCGGCTGCGCGCCTCGACCGTCCCGGCGACGCCGTCGATCTGCTGCTGCGGCAGGGGCGAAGAACCGTTACGACGCCGTCGGCAACAACCCCGGCATGGGCTCGATGATCCCCCTGTACCTGCCCGGGAACGGCGGGCTGCTCGCCGCCGTTGCCCTCATGGTCGGTGGCTGGGAGGGCTCGCGGAAACATCCGGAGTTCCCCGACGACGGGACCTGGCGCATCCGCTCCGAGGGGCTGGCACCATGGCCCTCGGTGTAGGGCCACGGCCACACACCGACCAATTCACCGCACCTACCCCGCTTTCAAAGACGAAAGGACCCAAGCCATGACCATCCTGCGCGACGACTTCATCTGGGGCGCCTCCACCGCCGCCCATCAGGTGGAGGGCGACAATGTCGCCTCCGACTTCTGGGCGGTGGAGCACTCCCCCGCCGGCCTGATGCCGGAGAAGTCCGGCTCCGCCTGCGACTCCTTCCACCGCTACCGCGAGGACATCCGCCTGGCGGCCGAGGGCGGGCTGAAGGCGTACCGCTTCTCCATCGAGTGGTCCCGCATTGAGCCTGCCGACGGCGAGTTCTCCCGCGCCGCCCTGCTGCACTACCGGGACATGATCGACGCCTGCCACGAGTACGCCCTGGAGCCGATCATCACCCTGCACCACTTCACCTGCCCGCTGTGGTTCACGCTCGACGGCGGCATTCAGCGCGCCGACGCCCCCGACCGCTTCGCCGCCTATGTGCGCCACGTCGCCGAGATCCTGCATGACGTGCACTGGATCATCACCATCAACGAGCCCAACATCCTGAACCTGATGGCCGGCATGACCGCCGTCGTCGGCAAGAGCCACGAAGAATCGAGCGCCCTGATCGGGACCGGGGCCGGTAGGGCGGAAGATGGCGCCGACGACGCCGCGTCGGCGGCACCCACCGAGCGGATGGCCATTCTGCCCGCCCCGTCGCTAGACCTGGCCCCGAAGCTCATCACCATGCACGCCGCCGCCCGCACCGTCCTGCGCGAGACCGCCCCGCAGGCGCGGGTCGGCTGGGCGATCGCCGCTCAGGCCTTCACCCCCACCCCGGGCAATGAAGAGGTCTTCGAGCGGGTATTCCACCAGTGGGAGGGCGTCTACCTGGACGCGACCGCCGAGGACGACTTCATCGGGGTGCAGGCCTACACCTCCCAGCCGGTGGATGCGAACGGCCCCGTCCCGCACCCCGAATCGCCGGAGAACACGCTGACCGGCTGGGCCTACCGGCCCGACGCGCTGGGCATCAACCTGCGCCGCTACTGGGAACGTTACGGCAAGCCGCTACTGGTCACGGAGAACGGCATCGCCACCACCGACGACGCCCGCCGCATCGCCTACACCACCGAGGCGCTGCGGGGCCTGGTCGCCGCCGTCGCCGAGGGGGCGGATGTGCGCGGGTACTGTCACTGGTCGCTGCTGGACAACTACGAGTGGGGCCGCTGGGAGCCGACCTTCGGGCTGATCGCCGTGGACCGCGAGCGCGACTTCGCCCGCACACCCAAGCCCTCCTTGGCCTGGCTGGGCCGGATCGCAGCCGAGAACGCCGCCTCCCTCGAGTCCGGCCTCTGAGCCGGCCTCAGACGACCTCGAGCACGATGCGCTGGTAGCGGGTCAGCGGCGGCGTACCGGTGTCGGTGCCCTCCACGATCAGGTGGATGGCCTGGCCGGGCTGAGCGTCGGCGGGCACGGTCACCACGGCGGTGCCGGCGCCGTCGTCCCGAATGCGCGGCGGCGTCGGGCACGGGTTCGGTCCGGCCTCCGGGTAGGCCCACCAGCGCAGCAGCACGTGGTCGCCGTCGGAGTCGGTGGCCGTGGCAGTCAGGGTGACCACCTCGCCGGGGCGCACACGCCGCACCAGGCCGTTCCCGCCGTCGGGGTGCTCGACGACGACGGCCGGCGGGTGGTTGGCGTCCTCGTAGCGGGGCGTCACCGACCAGGCCAGGCGGGCCGCGAACTCGTGCTGCAGGGCCCGCCACCAGCGGGTCATGTGGTACTCGGGCGGGGTGGTGCCGTCGGCGGCGCGGTCCACCACCTGCTGGGGGTAGTCGGGCTGCGGCAGGCCGGGCAGGGTGAAGCGCATGTCGGAGGTGAGGGTGTCGGGCAGCTCCGGGTGGGGCACCTGCCGGCCGCCCCAGCCGCCGAAGGTGGCGTCCTCCCAGGAGTGCAGGCCATTGGGGATCAGCAGGGTGAAGTTGGAGGTGTCGCCCTCGGAGATGAAGGCGCCGGGCTCCTGCACCGGGCACCACACCTGATAGCCCTCCTCGCGCAGCTGCGCCTCGGTCTTGCCGGTCTGGCCGAAGTAGTCCTCGGGGTCGAAGTCGGCGGCCATGCGCCGCCCGTCGCCCCACACCCGGTAGGCGGCCCCCAGCGGGCCCCGGGCGCTGACATGCTCGCGCGTCCACTGCGCACCGACGAGTTCGAGGTCGGCGGGGAGCAGCACGTCCCGGGTGGTGTAACCCCAGGTGAGGGTGGCGACCTCGCGGTGCTCCAGGCCGGGCCAGTGCGGGCGAATGTAACTGCTCAGGGTGGAGTCCTGCTCCCCGAAGGAGGACAGCACCACCCGGTCCAGTACTCGCTGCTTGAGCACGGGCCAGTCCTCCCGTCCGCCGAGCTCCTCCTCGACGGTGCGCAGGGCACGGGCGAAGGTGGAGATGCCGCCCCAGGCCTGGATGAACAGGGGGCGGACGGCGTCCAGCAGGGCGCCGCCCTCGCCGGTGGCGCCGTCGGGCGTCAGGGCGATCTCGCGCAGTAGGTCGGCGATGAGCGTGGAGCCGGGGGTGACTTCGTCCATCTCCCCCTCGTTGGCGATATTGCCCATGCGCACCAGGGACCGCATATGGGCGGCGGTGGGGAAGCGCGGGTCGTGCACGCGCAGGGTGTCCTCCACCTGCGCGTAGGCGTCGATGGCCTCGTCGATGTGGAGTCTGGCGCCGGGGGCGGGCCAGCGGTGAGGTGCGATGCCGCGGGCGGGATCGCCGGTGTAGTGGAACTTGCTGCCCGCATACACCAGGCCGCACAGGTCGATCTCCGCGGCGTGGGTGAGCAGGCGGATCATGGAGTTCAGGTCATCCAGCTCGGGGTCGGTGGTGACCACGACGCGGGGCCAGTCGGTCCGCGGGAAGGCTTCCTTGCGCATGGTCAGAGCCTGCCACACCGCGGCCCACTGCGAGTACTAGACAACCCCTGAACGGACCCCGACCGTTGTCGGCACCGATACGTGTCGGTGCCCACAGTTATCCTGAAGCCGCCTTCTCCGGCACCTTCTCCCGGAACGCCACTGTCCTGACAGCCGGGGAAGAAGGAGGTTAGGGAGGAGGTGGGGGCCGTGTCCAAACCGAAAGGCCGACACGTTAAGGTCCGGAAGGACAGGATTACGGCCCGGCAGGCGAGCGAACTGATTAACGCCATCGCTCGTCTGGTCCGGGCCGTAGGTGTCCTGACGGATGCCCTCAGTAAGTGGTTCGGATGAGCCGCTTACGTCGGGGAGTCATCCGGGTACCAACCGGGTGGCTCCCCTCCATTGTGCCAGCCCACGTGCTCACCTGACAAGCAAAATGGCGGGTCATCGGCGCTGTCTGGGCTGAGCGGGTCGGGATGCCAGGTGGTCTCCTATCCCCCGGACCCGCTCCAAGGCGGGCACGCTACTCCGATCGAAGTGTGCTGCAATATGCCGGTGGACCGCACCGACGCCGCCCAAGCGCCCGACACCGCGCCCGTCGACGACTCTCCGCCCAACGCCGCGCCCGCCGATGCGTCGCCACCCGACGCGCCCAGCCTGCCGCCCGTGCCCGAGTGGCTCTACGAACCCACCGGCGAGCGCGCCCTGGCCTGGGCAGCCGCGCGCACGGATGAGACCATGTCCGCCTTCACCGACGACGTCGACTACCTGCGCCTGACCGCCGCGCTCCAGGAGATTCTGGAGGCGCCCGACCGGCTGCCCGCCGTCACCGAGGCGGCCGGCATGGTCTACAACTTCTGGACCGATGCCGCCCACCCGCGGGGGGTGTGGCGCCGCACCACCTGGGCGTCTTACGCGTCCGGCGCCCCCTCCCGTCCGCCGCGTCCCGACGACGGCGCCGCCACCGACTGGGAGGTGCTGCTCGACCTGGACGCCGAGCGGCGCAGGCGCGGCCTGGACCTGTCCTGGGCGGGGGCGCAGGTGCTGCAGACCGGGCCGCTGGCCGGGCGCCGCGCCCTGGTGTCCCTGTCCGAGGGCGGGTCGGACGCCACCGTCACCGAGGAGTTCGACCTGGAGAAGCGGCGTTTCCTCACCCCCGCCGAGGGCGGCTTCCATAAGCCGACCTCCAAGGGCACGCTCGCCTGGGGCACCGACGGCGACACCTGCCTGCTTTCGGACGACTTCGGTGCCGGCTCCCTGTCGCCAGCCGGACTGCCGCGCCAGGCACGCCGCCTGCGCCGTGGGCAGGCGGCCCAGGACGCCGAGGTGCTGATCACCGCGGCCCCACATGCCGTCCTCACCCGGGTCAGTTGCGATGCGTGGGGCCGCACCTGGCTCATGAGCATGGGCGGCCTGGGCGATACCCGGGTCTGGTGGCTGCCCGACGACGCCGTCATGCCCGCCGGCCAGAACGCGGCGCGGCGGGCGCTTGCGGCCGACGAGGAGATCGTGCCGACGGACGCGGTCTTGATCGAAGCCCCGCCGTCGGCCTCCGTGGGGGTGGGACGCGACTGGGTGACGATTCAGCTGCGTGAGCCCTGGGAGATGGCCGGGCACCGCTACGAGCCGGGCATGCTGCTGGGGGCACCTCTGGCGGAGTGGCTGAACGGGGAGCGCGACGGACTGGAGGTGCTGTTCGCCCCCACGTCCTCATCCTTCCTGTCCGCCGCCACGTGGACCCGCCACCACCTGGTGCTCACGGTGCTGGACGACGTCGCCGTCCGGCTGGAGGTGTGCACCCCGCCGTCGCGGCCGGAGTCGGGCGAGCACGCCGTCGACCGGGGGCAGTGGCGTCACCACTGGATCGACCTGACCGGGGCCGCCTATCGCCCGAGTGAAGCCGAGGCCGACGCCGCCCCGGACCCCACCGAGCTGCGACCGGGCCGCCCCCTGTTGGAGGTGACCGCCCAGGCGGTGCGGCAGCGGGACACCGACTACCTGTTCATCTCCGCCTCGGGGTGGACCACCCCGCCTACGCTCACGCTCGCCCGCCTGACGGAGGTGGGCGAGGTCACCGGCATGTCGGTGCTGCGGCAGGCGCCCACGCGCTTCGACGCCAGCGGAGTGCGGGTGAGCCAGCATGTGGCGGTCAGCGCGGACGGCACTCGCGTGCCCTACTTCCAGATCGGTCGGCCGCGCAGCGGAGCGGACACAGGCGAGGGCGGGACGGCCCCAGGCCCGACCCTGCTGTACGGCTATGGCGCCTTCGGCACCAGTCAGACCCCCTGCTATCAGCCGCTTACCGGCAAGGCCTGGCTGGAGCGCGGCGGCACCTACGTGGTGGCATGCACCCGTGGCGGCGGCGAGTACGGTCCCGGCTGGCACCTGGCGGGCACCGGCCGGGAACGCCACCGGGTGGTGGAAGACTTCGCGGCGGTGGCACGCTCGCTGATCGACCGCGGGGCGACCACGCCGGGGCAGCTCATAGTGCACGGTGGCAGCGCGGGCGGTCTGCTGGTCGGCGAGATGTTCACACTCCACCCCGAGCTGATCGGCGGGGCGATCGCGGAGGCGCCACTGCTGGACCTGGAGCGATACACGCGTCTGCTGACCGGCGCGATGTGGCGCTCGGAGTTCGGGGACCCGGACGATCCCGACGACTGGGAGACCATGCGGCCTCTGTCCCCCTTCCATGCCCTGGTGCCGGGCCGGGAGTATCCACCGCTGCTGCTGCTCACCTCCACCGCCGATGACCGCGTGCACCCGGCGCACGCACGCACCATGGCCTACCGGATGCGCGCGCTGGGGCTCGCGGTCAGCTATGTGGAGCAAAGCGAGGGCGGCCACGCCGGCACGGCGGTCTCCGCCCAGCGGGCCGCCACCAGCGCGCTCATCCACACCTTCGCCCGGCGGGCCGCCACCCGCTGACATCGCCGAGATCGGTAGAACTTACGTACCCAGATCGGTAG
>NZ_JAUMUL010000011.1 GCF_030530635.1 Actinomyces sp. | reverse complement strand
TTCGCGCAGACAACCCACACCCGGCGAACCGCCACACCCTCAAACCAGAAGAACCCGTTTACACTCGGTTGGACCGCAGCGGTGAACGCCGGCGGTCGTCCCAACAGAATCTGGCCCGACGGAAGGAACGTCATGACCGACGCCCCCGAACGCATCCTCGTCCTGCTTAAACCCGACGCCGTCGAGCGGCATCTGGTCGGTGAGATCCTGCGGCGGATCGAGGCCAAGGGGTACGACATGGTTGCCTTGAAGCTGGTGCTTCCCACCGTAGAGGTGCTGGAAGCTCATTATGCCGAGCACGTGGACAAGCCCTTCTATCCCGGCGTCGTGGAGTACATGACCCGCGGCCCAGTTGTCGCCGCCGTCGTGGAGGGACAGCGCGTCGTCGAGGGGGTGCGCTCGCTCATGGGTGCGACCGACCCGACGGCTGCGGCACCTGGAACCATACGGGGCGACCTCAGCCGAGATTGGGCCACCAGCGCCATCCAGAACCTGGTACACGGTTCAGATTCGCCTGCCTCAGCCGAGCGAGAGATTTCCATCTGGTTCCCCGAGCTGGACAACTGAACTGAGCTGCAAGCGCGGCAGCCGAGCAGTTGGGGGGGGGGGGGGGCCCCCCCCCGCCGCCCCCCCCCCCCCCAACTGCATCTGCACCGATTTCGGCACGTAAGTTCTACCGATCTCGGCGAAGGGAGCGGGAGAGAGCGGGAGGGGCCGGCGAACGCCGGCGGTCAGGCGGGACGGCGGGACAGGACCTCCTTGAGCGGGACCCGGGCGCCAGTGCGGGTGATAGCGCGCGTGTACACCGTCGCCGCCAGCCATACGAAGGCCGGGATGAACGCCAGTGCGATCGCCAGCGCCGCCAGCTGCTCGCCCCATGAGGACACGCCCAGCACGAGCCGGGCCGGCATTAGGAAGGGCGCGAAGGGGGGCAGGTAGGCCAGCACCCGATAGATCAGCGTGGAGGGATCCTGCATGGCCATCACGAAGGACAGCACATAGGGGATCATGAGCGTCATGGTCAGCGGCATGACCACGGTGGCGACGTCCTCCTGGCGGCTGACCAGTGCGCCGGCGGCGGCGTAACCGACCGCGTAGATCGCGTAACCCACGATCATCCACACGACCATCGCGATCAGCACGGTATCGATGTCGACGGCGCTCTCGGGCAGCACGCCGCTCAGCTTCGCCGTGATTCCGGCAGCGACGCCGATCACGCCGTAGGAGACCAGGATGGCGGTGCCGGTGCCCAGCACCTTCCCGGCCAGCAGCGAGGTGGGGCGCACGCAGGCCAGTAGGATCTCCACGATACGGCTGGACTTCTCCTCAACCACGCCCATGGCGATCGTCTGCCCGCCGCCCAACACCACGATGAACAGGAGGATGTCGATAATCATCAGGACGGTGTAGCGAGCACCAAAGTTCTCGCCGTCGCGGTCCGGCGGGTCGAGGGCCTCCACCTGGGGCACGGCGTCGGCCAACGAAGTCGCCACCTGGGCGGGGTCTCCACCCAGGGCGGTGATCTCACCCGATAGGGCCGCCCGCTGGAGCACGTTAGTGACGGCGGCCGCCACCGCCTGGTCGACATTGTCCTCCTCGGTGACCTTCAGCGTGGGGGAGGGGCCGGCCAGGTCGAGGACCATGTCGACTGCCGCATCCTCATTTCGGTCCGCGTCAATCCCCAGGGCGGTCTCGGCCTCGGTGCCGGAGATGTCGGTGACCTCAATGGATAAACCGTTGGAGCCGGTGACCTGCCCCAGCGCGGGCGTCAGCACGTTGACGGCGGCCGAGTCGGGCGCGGTCACGCCCAACCGGTAGGGCTCGTCCGCACCGCCGGTCAGGTGGGCGACCCCGAGGATGCCGCCGACTACGAGAACCAGCATGACGAGCGTGGAGATCACCGCCGAGCGCTTGAACAGTTGGGTGCGCAGTTCGCGGCCGGCGACCAGGCGGATCTCCTGGGAGCGGGAAATGGTGTGGGGGCTGGGGGACATGGTTCAGGCCTCCTGTCCGGTCGTGGTGGCGGGGACGGCGAGTGCGTCGCGGAAGATCTCGGTCAGTGGGCGGGTCACGGGGCCGAGCTCGCGTAGCCGCCCCAGACGCTGCGCGGCCTCGAGCAATCGCTGTTCGTCGGGTCCGCCGGCAACGATGGTCAACCGCGTCCCCTCGGCGATGGGCTCGGCGCCAGTCGCCACATTCGGCACGCCGGCGAGCATGGCGGCGGTGGCCTCGACAGCGGCCTCGGTCTCACCGGCCACCTCGACGACGGCGCGCCAGCGCGGCTCGGCACCCGCCTGCAACTCGGCTACGGTGCCGTCGGCCACCAGGCGGCCCTCCCGGATGATCACCACCCGATCGCACAAACGCTGCACAACATCGAGTTGGTGGGAGGAGAACAGTGTGGGCACCCCCGCCGCGGCCCGTTCCCGCAGCACCTGGCTCATGACGTCCACCGCCACCGGATCCAGGCCGGAGAAGGGCTCGTCCAGGATCAACAGATCGGGATCTGACACCAGGGCGGCGGCCAGCTGAACTCGCTGTTGATTGCCCAGCGAGAGCTTCTGCACCTCGTCCTCGCGGCGGGCGGAGATCCCCAGCTGTTCGGTCCACTGCTCGCTGGCCCGGCGCGCAGCATCGGCGGTAATGCCATGTAGACGGGCCAGGTAGGTCAGCTGCTCTCCGACCTTCATCTTCGGGTACAGGCCGCGCTCCTCGGGCATGTAGCCGATGCGGCGACGCGCGGCGGCATCGACCGGGGTGCCATCCCAGGTGACGGTGCCGGCGTCGGCGGTGAGCACCCCCATGACGATGCGCATGGCGGTGGACTTCCCAGCGCCGTTGGCGCCCACGAAGCCCACGATCTCACCGTCACCCAGCCGCAGGGACAGGTCGCAGAGAGCCTGCAGGCGCCCGAAGCGTTTGGACAGATTGGCAATGTCGAGCATGAGGACTCCAATCGAGATCGGTGGTGGTAAGTCCGCTTGACATGAAAAGCTTGCGCCTTCACGTCCGCGATGTCAAGGTTGCTTTCCGGTGTGCCGCGAGGTGGCGGCCGTGGTCGGTCCCGGGATGATCGGCGCGCAACCTTGACCGACCGCGGCGGTGACTGAAACCGACCTCGGTGCAGGAACCGGGCCGAGGACACCGGACCGCAGGTCGCAGTCAGCCTGCCGCTATCGTATGCCTGTGCACCTCAAGACGTTGACGATGAAGGGATTCAAGTCCTTCGCCTCGTCGACCACCCTGCGCCTGGAGCCGGGTATCACCGCCGTGGTCGGCCCCAACGGCTCAGGCAAGTCCAACGTTGTGGACGCGCTGACCTGGGTCATGGGGGAGCAGGGCGCCAAGAACCTGCGCGGTGGCTCCATGGCCGACGTGATCTTCGCCGGTGCCGGCTCCCGTCCGGCGTTGGGCCGCGCAGAGGTCTCCCTGACGATCGACAACACCGATGGCGCCTTGCCGATCGACTACAGCGAGGTCACCATCACTCGCACCCTGTTCCGCGGCGGCGGCAGCGAGTATCAGATCAACGGCACCACTTGCCGCCTGCTGGACGTGCAGGAACTGCTCTCGGACACCGGCATGGGACGGCAGATGCATGTGGTGGTGGGTCAGGGACAGCTCGATGCCGTCCTGAGTGCCACCCCTCAGGAGCGGCGGGGTTTCATCGAGGAGGCGGCCGGTGTCCTGAAGCACCGGCGTCGTAAGGAACGAGCGCTGCGCAAGCTCGACTCCATGGCGGCCGACCTGGTCCGGCTCACCGACCTGACCGCCGAACTCAACCGTCAGCTCGGCCCGCTCGCCCGGCAGGCCGCCGTCGCCCGCCGCGCCCATGTGATCCAGGCGGAGGTTCGTGACGCCACCGCCAGGCTGCTGGCCGATGATGTCGTTCAGGTGCAGGCCCTGATGGAGGCGGGCGACGAGGATCAGGCCCGCCTGGCCCGCCGCCGGGCCGAGTTGGAGGAATCCGAGCGCGTCGCCCGCGCCAGGCTCACGGAGCTGAGCGCAGTCGAGGCCAACTCGGGGCAGCGACTGAGCCGCGCCATCGCCATCTGGGAGGAGCTCACCGCCGCGACCCAGTCCCTTGCCGCACTGGCGGATGTGGCCGCCGAGCGGGTGCGGGGTCTGGCCGGCGCCCCCCGTCCCGCCGTCGGCACCGACCCCGATGAACTCGAACGCCGAGCCCAGGAGGCTGCCGCCCAGGAGGCGGAGCTGGCTGCCGCCATCGAATCTGCCCGCGTGGCGCTTACAGACGCCACCGGGGACCGAGTGGACGCCGAGGCCGCCGCTACTACGGCGGAACAGGTGCTTGCGACGCTGTTGACTCGCCGCGCTGAGCATCGTGAACTGCTGGCCCGCGCCGGCGGCCGCCTCGCCTCAGCCCGCTCCCGCCATGAGGCCGCCCGCACCGCCGTCGAGCAGGCGCGCACACAACTGCAAGCCGCAGAGGAACGCGCCGCCGCCGCCACCCGCGCCCTGAAACAGGCCACGGACTGCCCCGTCGGCGTCGAGCGATCCGATCAGGGCGAGCCGAAGCACGCCTCGGCCCCGGGCGCCGCCACGGGCGACGAGCAGGCCCGCGCCGCCGCCGCCCACGAGGCCGCCACCGATGCCCTCAACACCGCGCGTGACGCAGTATCCGCCGCCACCGACGCCCGCCGTGAGGCCGCAGCCGAGCTGGCCACCTGGACGGCCCGTCGTGATGCGCTGGCCCTGTCCCTGAGCGCCCAGGACGCCACCGCCGACCTGGCCGACGTCGGTGTGTCCGGCGTACTCGGCCCGCTCGCGGGGGCCGTCGCCGTGGCCGCCGGCTGGGAGAATGCCCTGGCCGGCCTTCTCGGTGAACTTGCCGGGGCCGCCGTCGTCGCCGACGCCGACGCCGCCGTCGCCGCCCTGGCTCATGCCCGCGACCGGGACGGGGGCCGACTGCGGCTGATCATCCAGGGGCACGACGAAGACGGTGGGGACCACGGCGCCGTTCCGTCCAGTGCAGCTGCGACTCCCGAAGGTGCGCGGCCGGCTGCCGAACTCATCACGACCGACTCTCCGGCACTGACTTCTACCCTGAACGGTCTGCTGGCCGACGCCTGGGTGGTGCCGGACCTGGAGACCGCGCGGGTGCTGCGCGCCTGCATTCCCGGAGCCGTGGTTGCCACCCGTGACGGTGACGTACTGGCGCCCGGTTGGGCCACCGGTGCCGGTGAGGACGCCTCCTCGGTCCTGGCCCTGGCGGCTGCCCACGAGGAGGCCGCTGCCCGGGCCGCCGTCGCGGAGCGCACGGAGCGCACCGCCGCCGCTGGACTCGAGGCCGCCCGGGTCCGAGAGGCGTCCGCCCGTGCCGCCGTCGCCGCGGCGCTTGAGCGGCTGCGTGCCGCCGATGCTGAGGCCGCACGTGTGGCAGAGAACCTGGCGCGCCTGAACTCCGCCGCCCGTGCCGCCGCGGAGGAGAGCGGGCGTGCCCGCCGCGTCCTGGAGCGGGCCGAGGCGGAGGCCGCTCAGCGCGCCGCCGAACTCGCCACCGCCCAGACCGCTCTGCAGGACGTCGAGAGTCGGCCGCTGACCGTGGGTGAGAGCGGAGCCGATAATGCTGCGGACGCCGCTTCGGGGACGGACATCGACGCCGCCATCGACGCCGCCCGTGCGACGCGCGAGGCCACCGCCGCGGCCGCCTCCGCGGCCCGTACCGCAGAGACGGAGTCCCGCCTGGCCCTGCGCACAGCCGAGGAGCGGGAACGCAGCGGTCGCGGCCGCAGCGACTCCCTGCGCCAGGCAGCCCGCCGTGAGCGCGAGCAACGCGCCGCCGCCGAGCGCGCCGAGCAGGCCCGCAAGACCCGACTGGCAACTGCCACGCACGTGCGCGACCAGGCGCGCACCGCTGCGGAAACCGCCCGCACTTGGGTCGAGCAGGCCCAGGCCGAACGGACCCGCATTGAGGCCGAGCGGGCCGAGGCAACTGCTGCGGGAGCCGAGGCGCGGGAACGGTTGGACGCACTCGGTATGGAACTGGCCGCCCTGTCCGATGCCGCGCATCGTGATGAGATCGCCCGCGCCGAGCAGAACATGCGCCTGGCGAATCTGGCCGAGCGGGCGATGAAAGAACTCGGCTTGGAGATCGATCCGCTGGTGGAGGAGTACGGCCCCCATATGCTCGTGCCCCAGACGGTGGTCGCTGAACCCGCCGCGCAAACCGTGCCCGGACAGGCCTCCGAGACCGCTGTGGCCGCAGGCGCGAACGGTTCCGGAGGCAGCGCCGATGAGGGTGCCGAAGCTCTCGCAGCGCAGCCGACCGGTCGGCCCTATGTGCGCGCCGAGCAGGAGAAGCGCTTGAAGCGGGCGAATCGGGATCTGGCCCGGCTGGGGAAGATCAACCCGTTGGCGCTGGAGGAGCATGCGGCCATGGAGGAGCGTCACCGCTTCCTGGCCGAGCAACTCGCCGACCTCAAGGCCTCCCGTGCCGACCTGCTGCGCATCGTGGAGGATGTGGACCGCCGTGTGCAGGAGGTGTTCACCCAGGCGTACGCGGACACGGCCCGCGAGTTCGCCATCGTCTTCGACCGGCTCTTCCCCGGAGGTGAGGGACGGCTGGTGCTGACCGATCCCGACGACATGCTCACCACCGGCATCGACATTGAGGCCCGGCCCGCCGGAAAGAAGGTCAAGCGCCTGTCGCTGCTGTCCGGCGGTGAGCGGTCCCTGGCCGCGGTGGCGCTGCTCGTGGCGATCTTTCGGGCCCGCCCCTCGCCCTTCTATGTCATGGATGAGGTGGAGGCGGCCCTGGACGACACCAACCTCGGGCGGTTGCTCGACATCTTCACCGAACTGCGTGCCTCCAGCCAGCTCATCATCATCACCCACCAGAAGCGCACCATGGAGGTTGCCGACGCCCTGTACGGCATCACCATGCGCGACGGCGTCACTCAGGCGGTCTCCCAGCGGCTCTCACCCGCCCCCCAGTGATGCGGTGGACCATACCGAGTGAACTGTGATGAACACGGTGCTGTCGGATGGGCGACACGAGGCCCCTCCTTGGCGGAACCGTCACTAACGGAAGGCAGAATAATGCCCATGGGTTCCATGATCCTTCCACTCGCCGTAGTCCTAGTCGCGGCCTTGATCGTGCTCGGCCTGGTCGTTGCCGAGCGCTACCCGGTCGCCACCTGGCGCGACCGGCTGCGTGAGTTGGCGGGGGTGGCCCGGGAGAAGGAGGAGCCCGTGACCGTGGTGCCGCAGGAGGCGCACCTTGAGGATCTGATGACTCGGGACGACTCGGCGGTCTATTTCGGCACCGAGTCCTTCTCCGGGCTGGTAGACGTGGTCGAGAAGGCCATGGACACCGCTGAAGCCAAGGCCGCCGATGTACGCCGTACCAGGGACTCCGCGGCCGCAGCCCGTCATGGTCGGCAGGCGGCCCCACAGCGCTGATGTCCGCACTGTTGGGCGGGTACTTGCCGATCCCCTCGGGCGATCGGGCATGATGGGGCCATGGACCCCTTGCTGATCGTCCTCATAGTCGTCGTCGTACTCGCTGTCGCCGGCGGTATCTGGTTCTATGCCGGACGCAACCGCGGCGAGATGCCGCCGGAGGTCAGCCCTCACAAGCCCACCAGCGCCGACGACGTCCTGCTCACACCGCCGCAGGACCAGGCCGGCGCGTCGGAGACGAGCCCCGGCGGGCCTCCCCCTGCCGAGGCGGGTGAGCCGGAGGCTGCTGTTGCCACCCTGGAACGCCCCGAGTCCGTCCCCGGACGCATGCAGCGTCTGCGCTCCCGTCTGGCCGGCGCCGGTGGCTTCGGGAGGGCCATTCTGGCCGTACTGTCGCGGGGCGACCTCTCCGAGGCCGACTGGGAGGAGATAGAGGACACGCTGCTGACCTCGGACCTGGGCCTAGAGGTCACCACCTCCCTGATGGAGCAACTGCGCACCCAGGCCAAGGTTCTGGACACCTCCGATCCCCAGGCCATCCGGAACGTGCTGCGCCAGGAACTGCTGCGACTGGTCGACCCCGACCTTGACCGCTCCCTGAACCTGACCCGCCCCGCACCCGCGGAGGGCTGGGACACCTCCGGGGGTGAGCCGGCCGCCGCCGTCCTCATGGTCGGGGTCAACGGCACCGGCAAGACCACCACCTGCGGGAAGCTGGCGCGCGTACTCGTCGCCGAGGACAAGAGCGTCGTCATGGGGGCGGCCGACACCTTCCGTGCCGCCGCCGCCGAGCAGCTGACCACCTGGGGGCAGCGGGTGGGTGTCGAGGTCGTCCGCTCCGAGCGGGAGGGTGCGGACCCGGCCTCGGTCGCCTACGACGCGGTGCGTGCAGCAGCTCGCGGGGGCGCGGATGTGGTTGTCGTCGACACTGCCGGGCGCCTGCAGAACAAGGCCGGACTCATGGACGAACTCGGCAAGATCAAACGCGTAATGGAGAAGGCCGCCGAAGTGGGGGAGGTGCTGCTGGTACTGGACGCCACCACCGGCCAGAACGGCATGCGCCAGGCCCAGGTCTTCTCCGAGGCCGTCGGCATCACCGGAATCGTGTTGACCAAACTGGACGGAACCGCCAAGGGCGGCATTGTCGTCACCGTGCAGAAGGAGCTGGGCGTCCCCGTCAAGCTCGTCGGCCTCGGTGAGGGCGCGGACGATCTGGCGCCCTTCGACCCGGAGGGCTTCGTCGACGCGCTGCTCGGGTGAAACGCGACTGCCGGGGTCGGGCCCCGGATGTGAGCTGAGCGCATACCCCCTTACTCGCCGGCCGTGAGGGCCCGCACGTCCCCGGCGCTGGGACGGAACGGGACCTCACCGCTATCCTGAAGGTTGCATCGCGCAGTGCCTACCCGGCGTCGGCGCGGGCACTCAGCCAACTCCTCCAACCATCTGCGCCTAAGCGCCAAGGAAGGACACCGCGTGTTCGGCAACCTCTCCGACCGGCTCACCGCCTCGTTCAACTCGCTGCGCGGCAAGGGCCGCCTGAGCGAAGCGGACGTGGAGGCCACTGTCACTGAGATCCGGCGGGCCCTACTCGAGGCCGACGTCGCGTTGCCGGTGGTGCGCTCCTTTACGGCTGCCGTACGCGAGAAGGCCAAGGACGCCGCCCGCTCCCAGGCCCTCAACCCGGCCCAGCAGGTGGTCCGGATCGTCAATGACGAGCTGGTCGAGGTGCTGGGAGGCGAGTCGCGGGACCTCCACTGGGCGGACCGCGGCCCCACAGTCATTATGCTCGCCGGCCTGCAGGGCGCCGGTAAGACCACCTTGGCGGGCAAGCTCGGACGCTGGCTGAAGCACGAACACAAGCGCACCCTCCTGGTCGCCTCAGACCTGCAGCGCCCCAACGCGGTCACCCAGCTCAGTGTGGTGGCCGAGCGCGCCGGAGTGGACGTGTGGGCCCCAGAGCCCGGCAACGGTGTGGGCGACCCGGTGGCCGTCGCCCGTAGCGGCGTCGAGCAGGGCCGGAACAATGGTTACGACGTCGTCGTCATCGACACCGCCGGCCGCCTGGGTGTGGACGCGGAGATGATGGAGCAGGCGATCCGCATCCGCGACGCCGTCTCGCCCCACGAGATCCTGTTCGTCCTGGACGCCATGGTCGGCCAGGACGCCGTCAACACCTCCGTCGCCTTCCGCGACGGTGTCGGCTTCACCGGAGTGGTGCTGTCCAAGCTCGACGGCGACGCCCGTGGCGGTGCCGCCCTGTCGGTGCGCGGCGTGACCGGCGCCCCTGTGCTGTTCTCCTCCACCGGCGAGGGCCTGGACGACTTCGAGCGCTTCCACGCCGACCGGATGGCCTCCCGCATTCTTGACATGGGTGACCTGCTCACCCTGATAGAGCAGGCCGAGCGCGCCTTCGACGAGAAGGAGGCCGAGGACGCCGCCGCCAAACTCGCCTCGGGCACCTTCACCCTAGACGACTTCCTGTCCCAGCTGCGCCAGATCCGCAGGATGGGTTCGATGAAGAAACTGCTGGGCATGATGCCTGGCATGGGGCAGATGCGTGAGGCCCTGGAGAACTTCGATGAGCGGGAGGTCGACCGCATCGAGGCGATCGTCTGCTCCATGACCCCGGCGGAGCGCCGCGACCTGTCCATTCTCAACGGCTCGCGGCGTTCCCGTATCGCCAAGGGCTCCGGCACCACCGTGCAGGCCGTCAACGAACTGGTGGAACGCTTCGAGGTGGCCAAGAAGATGATGGAGACCATGGCAGCCGGCGGCGGACCGGGAGCCCTGGGAGGGCCTGGCGGTATGCCGGGCATGGGCTCGCTGCCGTCCACCGGGAAACGCGCCAAGGCCCGCCAGGCCCCCAAGGGCAAGAAGCGTAAGGGCGGCAAGAAGGGCCGCTCCGGCAACCCGGCCAAGGCCGCCAGGCAGGCGCGTGAGGCCGCCGCCGCGCGTGCGCACAAGGACGCCGGCCTGGCCGAGCCCGCAACCCCGGCGCCGGCCGGGTCCGCCTTCGGACTGGGCCGGTCCACGGCGCCCGCCACCTACGGCATTATGCCCACGCAGGACAACGCGGCGCAGCAGTCCCAGGGGAGTGGCGACGAGGTCGCCGACGCCATGGCTGCCCTGCCGGAGGACCTGCGCCGTCACCTGGGGCTTGGCTGAGAGCCAGATCGAGGTCAACCTGCGTGGGTCCCTCCCGTGATTCTCGTCGGAGCCTTTACAAAGGCAACCGATGACACTACTCTGAATCCGCTCTAACGTGAGTTGTAACACAGTGAGATGGAGGACGTGGTCTACCTGAACGAGTCTTCGGCTGATGAGGAACTTGACACGGTTGCGCCTCGCTTGAAGGCGAGTAACTGGCCGCTTGCATTCGGAGCCGTGATCGGCGGGTTGCTAGGGCTAGTGGCTTATGTGAAGCACTGGATCTAGTTCTCGATCAGGAACGGAGCAACGCAGAGATTCTTGTTGGCGGAGAATACCCTCCGGCTGGGGTAGTCTCACACCTGCCCCGCTATCCCCGACGGACGGAAACTACCGTGTCCGCTGCACTTACCGAGGTCCTGTCCAGCTTCGAGGGCTTCGTCTCCGGCAATATCCTGGTCTGGATCCTGCTGGGTACGGGCCTGTACCTGACCATACGTACCCGCGCCGTCCAACTGCGGCTGTTCGTACGCGCCGTTCGGCTGGTCGCGCACTCCCGCCACCAGCGCGGCTCCCTGTCCAGCTTTCAGGCCTTCGTGATCGGCCTGGGCGGGCGCGTGGGCACCGGCAACATCGCCGGCGTGGCCCTGGCCGTCACCCTAGGAGGTCCGGGCGCCCTGCTGTGGATGTGGGCGGTGGCGATCCTCGGCATGGCCACCAGCTTCGCCGAGTCAACCCTCGCCCAGGTGTTCAAGGTTCGCAACAGCGACGGCATCTTCCGCGGCGGCCCCGCCTACTACATGCAGCGCGGTATCGGACGGGGAGCCCTGGGCCGGGGCATGGGCGTGGTGTTCGCGGTGATGCTGGTGTTCTCCTACGGGCTCATCTTCCCGATGGTGCAGTCCAACACCATCGCCGTGACCCTCTCGGAGGCGCACGGGGTGAACACCTCCGTCACGGCGATCTTGCTGATGGCGGTGTCCGCCCCGATCCTCCTGGCCGGTATGCGAATGGTGGCGAAGGTGACCGAGTGGCTGGTGCCGCTGATGGCCCTGGCCTACCTGGTGGTGGTGCTCGTGGTCATCCTGGTGTCCATCGACCGGGTCCCCGGAGCCTTTGCCGATATCTTCGCCGGCGCCTTCAATCTGCGCGCGGGCCTGGCCGGCACCGGCGGTGGCATCTTCGCAACTTTCCTCAACGGCACCAAACGCGGCCTGTTCTCCAATGAGGCCGGACAGGGCTCGTCCCCTAACGGCGCCGCCACCGCCGACGTCGCGCACCCGGTCACCCAGGGACTCATCCAGGCGCTGGGCGTGTGCGTGGACACGCTGCTTATCTGCACCGCCACCGGACTGACCATCCTGTTGTCCTCGCCGGCGGTTTACACGCCGGGGGTGGAGCCGAAGTGGGCGGAGACCACACTGGTGCAACACGCCCTGGCCGATGCCGTTCCCGGCAACTGGGTGATCTGGTTCATGACCTTCGTGGTTATCACCTTCGCCTACTCCTCGGTGCTGGGATACTCCGCCTTCGCAGAGATCAACGTCAGTTACCTCGGCGGCGGCCGCCGTGCCGGCACCGTCCTGCGCCTGGCCATGACGGTCGCCACGGGGCTGGGTGCTTTGGCGGCCCTGGAGCTGGCCTGGGTGATGGCCGACGTGGCCCTGGCGCTGATGACGATCCTGAACCTGGTGGCGGTGCTGTGGCTGTCTCGCTGGGTGATGAGTGCGCTCAAGGACTACGACTCCCAGAGACGCGACGGCGTGGCCGAGCCGGCATTCGTCGCCCCCGGCAACCCGCTGCTGCCCGGTGAGCTCGATGGCGACGTGTGGACC
Organism: Actinomyces sp.; assembly: GCF_030530635.1. Classification (GTDB taxonomy): domain Bacteria; phylum Actinomycetota; class Actinomycetes; order Actinomycetales; family Actinomycetaceae; genus Actinomyces. Next base: position 49,261 of record NZ_JAUMUL010000011.1, on the reverse strand, counting down.
GCGGAGCGCGCGGCCATGCGCCAGGAGAGCCTTGACGAGGAGATCTGAACCCGGCACCGAAGCCGCGGCGTCATCTCCGAGGAAGGGCAGCCACGTTGGCGTGCGTCCTGTGGGCGATCTCGCATCGAATCTGCGCGCCCCGGGTGGCGTCGGGCTGGCACGCGGCGGCGTCGCTCTGGCAGAATGCACGGCTGTACTCGACCGTTCCCGGTCCCTCTCCCGGTGCGATCGCGTCTCGGCCCCAACCGGCCCCGTTGCTGTAACCCCACCGGGAGCAGGCATGGGCCAAACCATCGAGAACCAGGAGTTTCAAGCAAGTGGCAGTCAAGATTCGCCTCAAGCGCCTCGGCAAGAAGTTCGCACCCTTCTACCGGGTGGTCGTCGTCGATTCCCGTAAGAAGCGCGACGGCCGTGTCATCGAGGAGATCGGCGTTTACGATCCGATGCAGGAGCCCTCGCTAATCCGCATCGACTCCGAGCGGGCCCAGTACTGGCTCGGTGTAGGCGCGCAGCCCTCCAATACCGTGTTCAACCTGCTGAAGATCACCGGCGATTACCACACCTTCAAGGGCCTGAAGGGTGTTACGCCCCGCCTGAAGGTCAAGGACGCCGAGGCTCAGGCCGCCGAGAAGCAGGCCGCCGTCAAGGCCGTCGCCGACGACGCCGAGAAGCGCAAGGCCGACGTTGCCGCCAAGCAGGCCGAGGCCCAGGCGGCCGCCGCGGACGAGGAGCCGGCCGAGGCCCCCGCCGAGGAGGCCTGACGTGCTCGCCGACGCACTCGAACACCTCGTGCGCGGCATCGTCGACAATCCCGACGACGTCACCGTCACCGCCCGGACACTGCGCCGTGGCGACCTGCTCGAGGTCCGGGTCAACCCCGACGACCTCGGGCGGGTGATCGGCCGCTCCGGACGTACAGCGCGCGCCCTGCGCACGGTCGTCGGAGCTCTGGCCGACTCGCCGGTGCGTGTGGACGTCGTCGACACCGACCGCCGCTGACACCGGCGCGAAGTCTCACCAGCGCCGCCGCCCGCATCCCACCCCGGGATGCGGGCGGCGGCGTTTGTGCGCCCTCTGCCTTGTTACGAGCCCGTCCACCGGTGGCGCTGCCCGTGGTAGGCGCGCGCGGTAGGTTTGACCCTGTGCTGCTCACTGTCGCCGTTATCGGCCCCGCCCACGCTCTCAAGGGTGAGGTCCGCCTGGATATCCGTACCGACGACCCCGAGGGCCGGCTGGCGCCCGGCAGCGTGCTACCCGTCGATTCCCCCACCGGGCCCGCCGCTGCCGGACACCTGACCGTTTCCAGCCTGCGCTTCGACGGTGCCCGCTGGTTCGCCGCCTTCGTCGAGGCCCCGGACCGAACCGCTGCGGAGGCCCTGCGCGGGGTCGAGCTCCTGGCGGAGACCGATGCGGACGAGCCGGAGGAGGACGCCTGGTACCCCCATGAGCTGGTGGGGCTGCGGGCTATTCAGCTACTGCCCGACGGCACCGCGAGTCAGTTGGGGGAAGTGATCGGCCTCGAACCCGGAGTGGCTCAGGACCGACTGCTGGTACGCATTCCGGACGGGCAGGAGATCGCCGTGCCCTTCGTGGAGGAGCTGGTCCCCGAGGTCGACCCCGAGACCGGCACCGTCATCATCGATCCGCCCGGCGGCCTGTTCCCCGGCGTGGGCGAAGTCGAGGAGGACCGGTGAGCCGTCCCACCGCGCACTCACCGGTGCCGCGGGCCGCCGCGCCTCTGCGGCTGGATGCGGTGACGATCTTCCCCGACTACCTGCGCGTGCTCGACCTGTCCCTGATCGGGCGGGCGCACGCCGATGGCCTGCTCGACCTGCACGTTCACGACCTGCGCGAATGGACCCACGACCGCCACCGCACCGTCGACGACACCCCCATAGGTGGCGGCGCCGGCATGGTGATGAAGCCCGACGTGTGGGGAGCCGCCCTTGACGAGGTCCTGGCGGTGCCTCTGCCCACGACTACTGCCCCGGCGGCCGCGGAGCCCGCCCGGTCGGCAGTCGCCGCTCCGAATCCGCAGGGCGCGCCTCGCCGCGTGCTGATAGTCCCCACCCCTTCCGGCGAGCTATTCACCCAGCGCACCGCCGAGGACCTGGCCGACGCCGATCAGCTCGTTTTCGCCTGCGGCCGCTACGAGGGCATCGATGCCCGCGTGGCCGTGCACTATGCCGCACGGGGAGTGGAGGTGCGTGAGGTCTCGATCGGCGACTATGTGCTAAACGGCGGGGAAGCGGCCGCCCTGGTCATGATTGAGGCGATTGTGCGGCTGCGACCAGGAGTGCTGGGCAACCCCGACTCCATCGTCGAGGAATCCCACAGCAGTGCCGGCTTGCTGGAGTATCCGGTCTACACCCGTCCCGTCGCCTGGCGGGGGTACGACCTCGCGGACACGCAGCCGATACTCCTGTCCGGCGACCACGCCCGCATCGCCCGGCATCGCCGTGACCAGGCCATCGCGCGCACCGCCGCGCGCCGCCCCGACCTAGTGTCCCGTCTCGATCCCAGCCGGCTGGACGCCGGCGACCGCGTCGCTCTGACTCGCAACGGCTGGGTCGCCGCGGCCGGTGCTGCCCACCCGGTGCCGGTGGTGGTGCGCCCGGCTCGGGAATGCGATCTGGCCGCGCTCGTCGATCTGGCCGCCCGCACCTTCCCCGACGCCTGCCCGAGTTTTCTCACCGCCGAGCAGATCGCCGCTCATATTGCCGTCAATCTCTCTTCGCGGCGCCTGAAGACCTGGTTGGAGGACCCGCGTGTCGTGCTCACGGTCGCCGAGTTACCGGACGGTCTGCCCGCGCCCTCCGGCCGCTCGGGCTCCGAAACGTTGGCTGCGGGCGCCCTGGTCGGCTACAGCGCCGTCGTCGCCGAGATCCCCGACGGCGACGGCGCGCACCCGGTAGGTCTTGACCCGCGTCCGCCTGCGGTCTCGGTCGTGCCGGGTCCCGGCGGCGCGGATCCACTGGCGGCAGAGCTGTCCAAGGTTTACGTCGATGCGCGGCTGCGCTCATCCGGCCTCGCCGCCACCCTGCTCGCCGCGGCCGCCCGTGATGCCGAGGCCATGGGGGTCACCTCCCTGTGGCTGGGCACCAATGCCGCCAACCGCCGCGCCCAGAAGGTCTACCGGCGCGCCGGCTTCCGCAGGGTAGGCACTCGCACCTACGAGGTCGGTGGCAACCGCTGCCGCGATGTCGTCATGGTGATGAACCCGCAGGAGGGAAACCGACAACGTGGTCGCATCTGCAGACCGCCACAGGGCGACCGTGAGGCGTGAAATCAAGCACGTAGTGCGCCCGGTCCGCATCACTCGCGGGGCGGCTGTGGCAGACTGGATCGGCCGCGGGCCGCGGGCCGCCTCTGCCACTGGGGAGGCGGTCGGGAGCAGGACCCGTCGGCGCAGGAATGCGGCACCTGCCGCCCGTCCGGCACCCCGGTCTGGCGGCGCCGCCCGTTGAACGCCCGCTGACCAGTGGCACGGACGTGGAGAGAATTCAATGACTAATCTGATCGATGAGATCGACGCCGCCTCCCTGCGTGAGGACATCCCCAGTTTCCGGGCCGGCGACACCCTCCGGGTGCACGTCAAGGTCGTGGAGGGGTCGCGCAGCCGCATCCAGGTGTTCCAGGGTGTCGTCATCGCCCGTAAGGGCGGCGGTGTGTCCGAGACCTTCACCATTCGCAAGGTCTCCTTCGGGGTAGGCGTCGAGCGCACCTTCCCGTTGCACACCCCCACAATCGATAAGATCGAGGTCGTCACCCGCGGTGACGTGCGTCGCGCCAAGCTGTACTACCTGCGCAAGCTGCACGGTAAGGCGGCAAAGATCAAGGAGTTCCGCACCAACTGACGGCCGGGACACCGCCCCGACCGGGTGCCCGGGGCCTGCGGGTCCCGGGCACCGACACACCCCGTTCCGACTCTGAATCCGTCCAGCCACTATCCGAGAGGTAAACGGTGACCGCAACGCGGGAAGACGCCGAAGACCCGCCTGAGGTGGGCGCCCCTGCTTCGACGGCTTTCGAGGAAGTCGGCCGGGCTGCGGACGCCGATGACTCGGCGGTGGCCGCCGGCGCCAGTGAACTGCCGCCCTCCTACAAGCCGGTCCGTCGACCCGCCTCCCAACAGGACGCCGTCGATTCCGGCCCGCCGCGTCGTCGCGGCTCCACCCTGATGATCGTGGTGGCGGTGTTGCTGGTCGTCGCCCTGGTGAAGACCTTCGTGGTCCAGACCTTCGGCATTCCCTCCGGATCCATGGAGGACACCTTGCTGGAGGGCGACCGGGTGGCAGTAACCATGTACGACGCCGACGACGTCGACCGCGGCGACATCGTGGTCTTCACCGACCCGGACAACTGGCTCACCGTCACCGAGCCGACCGGGCTGAGGGGACTGGTGCAGGAAGCGCTCATCGTCCTACACCTGCTTCCCGAGGATTCCGGACACCATCTGATCAAACGCGTCATCGGCGTGGGTGGGGACCACATTGTGGCCGACGGCGAGGGCTTACTCACCATTAACGGCGTCGCGGTGGATGAGCCCTACCTGAAGTCCGGCCGCTCCGCCTCCGACGTCGCCTTCGACGTCACCGTCCCCGAGGGCTACGTGTGGGTGATGGGGGACAACCGCGCCAATTCGGCCGACTCCCGCTTCCACCAGGATGACGCCAACGGCGGATTCGTACCCCTGGAGGACGTGGTCGGGGTGGCCAAGTTCGTGCTCTGGCCACTGGCGCGGATAGAGAGTCTTGACGACGGCGGCGCCTTCAATGCGATCCCCGACGCCACCGCGACTGCTAAGGCCGGGTCTGATCTGTGACGCGCGCCCGCATCGTCCCCGACCGCGAGTTGGAGAAGCGTCTGCTGACCGAATACGCACTGGTGGGTGGCATGGACGAGGTGGGGCGCGGCTCCCTGGCCGGGCCTGTCAGCGTCGGCCTGGTCATAGTCTCCCGGGCCACGCCTGCCGGATTCCCCGCGGGATTGGCCGACTCCAAACGGCTCACGCCCCGCCGTCGACAGGCCCTCGTCGAGCCCTGCCGGGCCTGGGCGACCGATCACGCCGTCGGCCACGCCACACCTGCGGAGATCGATGCCCTGGGCATTCTCGGCGCCCTGCGGCTGGCCGGGCAGCGGGCGCTCGCCCGGGTGTCCGCCCGCGGGCACCTGCCCGGCGTCATCATCCTGGACGGTACCGCTAACTGGCTGCGCCCACCCGCCCAGTTTGACGCTGCCGATGCGATAACCGCGCAGGAGGCACCCCTCCCGGAGGTTCACGCCCGGGTGAAGGCGGACGCCCACTGCGCGGTTGTTGCCGCCGCCTCCGTGCTGGCCAAGGTGGAGCGTGACGAGTTCATGGCGGCCCTGCCCGACCCCGGCTACGACTGGGCGCGCAACAAGGGGTACGCGTCGCCCGCCCACATCGACGGACTGGCCCGGCTCGGCGCCAGCGACTTCCACCGCCGCTCCTGGCATCTGCCAGGACTGGAGCGCTTCACCGCTAGTGTTGCCGAATCCAGCGCCGCACCCGCTGACGCCAACTGCGCCGACGCCCCAGGGGCCGGGCAGACCCGATCCTCGGCTGTGGCCGACGCGCCCGCGGGAGCTGCTGCAAGAGGACGCGCCCATTGGGCATGATGGATCAGTGAGTGCTGAAGATCTGGAGTCGTATGAGAACGACTTGGAGCTCGACCTGTATCGCGAGTACCGCGATGTCATCTCCCTGTTCTCCTATGTCGTCGAGACGGAGCGCCGCTTCTACCTGGCCAACGCCGTGGACGTGCAGGTGCGCACCAACGGCGGTGAGGTGTTCTTCGAGTTGACCCTTGAGGATGCCTGGGTGTGGGACATCTACCGAGCCAGCCGCTTCGTGAAATCCGTGCACGTGGTCACCTTTAAGGACGTCAACGTGGAGGAGCTGACCAAGCCGGAGATGGATATTCCCTCCTGACCGGCCGCCGGCCCTGAGATGACCGCGCGGAGGATTCACCAGATCCCACAGGCATCGTTCGTGCACCCCTAATCCACAGAGATCAAATCGCGCGCTGGCCCCGCCACGCCCCCACGGGCACGCTGGTGGTGGAGGTCAAGCCCATGTCAACCGCACCACATGCCGCACAGTCCGGCGTCGTCAGCAGTATGAGCTCTACGGTGAATCCCATCGCTGCTCCCACGATTTCGACCGCCCCGCCGCTTCAAGCCGTCCCCTCGCACCTGGAGGCCGGATCGTACGAGGCTCCCACCGATTCCCGCCGCCTGATCGGACAGCGGGGCGAGGCCATCGCCGCCCGCTACCTCAGCGACCTGGGGTGGCACATCCTGGACCGCAATTGGAGGCCCGGTCCTGGTCTGCGCGGCGAGGTCGACCTGGTCGCCCTGCAACCGCAGCCGTCGGGACCCGGCGTACTGGTGATAGTGGAGGTCAAGACCCGCACCTCCGAGGTGGCGGGGCCGCCGGCCGCCGCAGTTGGCCCGCTGAAGCTGCTCCGGCTGCGGTCGCTCGCGGTGCCCTGCGCCGCAGCGCACCCAGTGCCCCATGCCGGCCTGCGCCTGGACGTGGTCTCAGTGCAGCTGCGCGCCGGCCGACCGGCCCTGCTGCGGCACCACCGGGGGGTGGGGGACTGATGGGACTGGCACGCACCCTCGCCGTCACCCTTACCGGGCTGGCCGGGCACCTCGTGGACGTCGAGGCGCACTCCGCGCACGGGCTGCCCGGGTTCACCCTCGTCGGCCTGCCGGACACGGCTGTGCGCGAGTCCCGTGAGCGCGTCCGCGCCGCCCTGTCCACCTGCGGGGTCACCTGGGGCGAGCACCGGCTCACGGTCAACCTCTCGCCGGCCGACCTGCCCAAGACCGGCACCGGTTTCGACCTGGCGCTGGCGCTCGCGGTCCTGGGCGCCCGCGGGCAACTGCCGGAGCGAGCCATCAACCACATGGCCCGCACCGTGTACATCGGAGAACTCGGACTGGACGGCACCGTCCACCCGGTGCGCGGCATCCTGCCCGCCGTGCGTGCTGCCGCCGATGCAGGAGTCACTGAGGTGGTGGTTGCTGCGGGTGCCGGCCGGGAGGCGGCGCTGGTTCCGGGTGTGGATGTCACGGCCGTCAGCCATATCGGTCAGCTGCTGGAGCGCTATGGCGGGAAGCTGCCGGGTCGGGCCCGTGAACTCATGCGCCGGGCCAGACGGGAGGCCGCCGCCCACGCGCCGCGCCGGACGGAGGGTGCCGTACCAGCGCGGGAGGCCGACCTGGCTGATGTGGTCGGGCAGGTGCAGGCTCGTCACGCCCTGGAGGTTGCCGCGGCCGGTGGACACCACCTGCTGCTGGTAGGTCCTCCGGGCGCCGGCAAGACCATGCTCGCGGAGAGACTGCCCTCAATCCTGCCTCCCCTGAGCGCCGAAGACGCCGTCACCGTCACCTCTATCCATTCCCTGGCGGGAACCTTCAACGCCGACGCCGGCCTGCTCACCCGCCCGCCGCTGCGGGCCCCCCACCACACTGCCACCCGCGCCGCGGTGGTGGGCGGCGGCTCCGGCGCGCCCCGCCCGGGTGACGTATCGCTGGCCCACCGTGGTGTGCTGTTCCTGGACGAGGCGCCCGAGTTCCCCGCCGGCGTGCTCGACTGCCTGCGCCAGCCTCTGGAAACCGGTTACGTCACCATCGATCGGGTCGGAGGTCGCGCCACCTACCCGGCCGCCTTCCAGTTGGTTTTGGCCGCCAACCCCTGTCCCTGCGGGCGCGGCACCGGCCGCGGCCTGGAATGCACCTGCACCTCTTTGCAGCGACGCCGTTATTTCTCACGGCTATCCGGCCCCCTGCTGGACCGGGTGGATATTCAAGTGGAGGTCGCCGCCGTCACCGCCGACGACCTGGCCGCCAAGGGCGCAGGTGAGCCGAGCGCCGTTGTCGCCGCCCGCGTCGCCGAGGCGCGGGCGCGGGCCGCCCGCCGCCTGGCCGACACCCCCTGGAGACTGATGGGGGAGGTTCCCGGGGGCTGGCTCCGCTCGTCCGCCTCCGGCACCGACCCTTCCCTGCTCGCCCCGCTCATGACCGCCCTGGACCGCGGCGACCTGACTCTGCGGGGCGTCGACCGGGTGCTGCGGCTGGCCTGGACCCTGGCCGACCTCGGCGCCCGCCCCGCGCCCACCCCCACCGATATCGGCGCCGCGCTGGCGCTGCGTACCAGAGGAGCCCGCCCATGACCACGCCCGTACCAACCGCTGGATCCAGTACTCCCGCCGTCCGTACGGACCTGGAGCCGGCCCCTGATATCGGCGTCGACGCCATTGCCGAGAGTGATGCCGAGGCTCTGGCCCGGGCCACCTGGTCGCGGCTGGCCGAGCCCGCGGACGCCCACGCCTGCGCCCTGGTCGGCCGCCTTGGCGCCACCGCCGCCCTGGACTGGCTCACCCATGAGGCCCTCGACGCCGACGGGGAGCCCCGGCCCGCCCCACGCCCGCCGCTGCCGCCCCACGGAGACGCCGCCCGCGCCGCCGCCGACTGGGCCGCCGCGGCCGGGCGATGGGCCCCGCGCCTGCAAGGCCTGGACATCCGCCGCGAACTGGATGTGCTGGAGCGCCTCGGCGGCAGCCTGCTCATCCCCACCGACCCGGGGTGGCCGACGAGCCTGAACGATCTGGAGCGTCCGCCCCACTGCCTATGGGTGCGCGGCGATCCCGCCTTGCTGGCCGAGTGCGGCAACTCCGACACACAGGCCCAGCGGCGTTGCCGGGAGGAGCTGGTGCCGGCCGGGCCGGGCGCAGGCCATGCGCTGGCGCTGGTCGGCGCGCGCGCCTCCACCGACTACGGCGAGCACGTCACCTTCGACTTGGCGAGCGGTCTGGCCGCAAAGGGCGTCGTCGTGATTTCCGGTGGTGCCTTCGGTATCGACGCCGTCGCCCATCGCGGCGCCATGCGCACCGGCGCGACCATCTCCGTTTCCGCTGGGGGAGTGGATCGCCTCTATCCGGCCGGCAATGCAGACGTGCTGGAGGAGGTGATTGCCACTGGCGCCCTGGTGGCCGAGGTGCCTCCCGGCTGCCAGCCCGGACGGCACCGGTTCCTTACCCGCAACCGGCTGATCGCCGCCATGGCCGACGCCACCGTCGTCGTAGAGGCCGCCTGGCGCTCCGGAGCCCTGTCCACCGCCCACCATGCGCTTGATTTGGGGCGGCCGGTAGGGGCCGTGCCCGGGCCGGTGACATCAATGGCCTCGGTGGGCTGCCACCGGCTGCTGCGGCGGGGCGCCATCTGTGTCACCGATGCGGACGACGCCCTGGAGCTGATCGCCCCGCTGGGCTCTATCGATCCTGAGGCCGCCAAGGCCGCCGACCCCGCCAATGCCGGCGCCGGGCTGCTGGATGGCCTGGACGGCCCCGCGGCCGTCGTACTGGATGCGCTGCCCGCGCGCGGCGATGCCGGTGTTGAGTCGATCGTGCGCGCCGCTGGGCTCACCGAGCACGAGACCATCGCCGCTCTGGGGCTGCTGGAACTCGCCGGGCGGGTGGAGCAGCGAGGCGCCGCCTGGCGGCGTGCTCGCGTGCACCGGTGAACTCGATGCCGGTATGCACCGCTGCCGCGCTAGCCTTATTGGTTCGGAGTATCATCGTGGCGTGGTCCAGGCGGGAGAGGTGTTTGAGGGAAGCGGTAGGAGTCATCTAGATCTGTCGTACAGTGTGATGACACCTGAGGTCGCTTTCGAGATTGCTGATGGCTGGAAGTATCCGCCACCGTATGACTTCTACGATATGACGGCCGATCCAGAGGACTATGAGGAGTTCGTGACTCCCGAGAAATGGCCTGAGGTCCTTATGCGGGTCCGCTCAAGGGGTGAGTTGTTCGGATTCTTGTCCGCCGACATCGATGACGGTGAAGGCATGTTGGAGATTGGGGTCGGGATGCATCGTGATCTCACTGGCGGCGGACTCGGGGTGAGCTTCATGGCATGTAACTTGGCTTGGCTGGAAGAGAATCTACCCGGGCGGGAGATTCGCTTGATGGTGGCCTGCTTTAATGGGCGCGCAATTGCGGTGTGCCGTCGGAGCGGATTTCGTAGAGTGCGATCATTTAAACAGGCTTCCAACGGGGGCGTCTTCGACTTCATTGAAATGAAGTATGAGGGGCACCGAGCGGCGGTCCGGTAATCTTCTGCCGGTTGCACGTATCGGCCCGCGGGGATTGTTCGCCTCTTCGTATTTGTTTGTGGGTGCGGGCCCAGGCTGCTGTGTGGCGGTCGTTTTCGGGGCCCTGTTCGACGCGAACCGGACCGCCAGGTGGTCGTGTTCGGGGGTGGACGGTTCGTGCGTCTACCCCGCCCGATGTCGCGGCGTGGTAGGGCCACACAGGCGACTGCGACCAGCAGTGAGCTGAGCCCCCGTAGCAGCGCCAGGTCGCCCCAGTCAAAGCCATTGCTCAGAGGGCGCTCGCCGAAAGCCCAGTAATACGATGATGGGTGCACGAGCCAGTCCAGATCGGCGGACATGCCGCCGACTGTGTTTAATGCGTAGCCGAGCGCGGCCACCGTGGCGCCGGCACCGAGCGATCAGGCGCTCCGGCCTGTTAGCGTGCCGGTCGCCAGCGGGCGGTAAGTGCTCATGCGGGGTCCCGGAGCGTATAGGTTGAGGATCGACTCCTCCAGATCGTGCTCTTCGATCGTGAGTTCCTGAGCTGTGAATAGTGACAGGGCCTTGACGCGCTCGTCCGCCCATCGGCGGAACGCCCCCGAATGCGCAACTGGTTCCCCCGGCGCCGGCTCGATTGGTAGATCGCTCAACATGCCGGGCTCTGCCAGGCCGACGCGAATCTTCTGCGCGGTCACCTCACTGAGCACCGCGCGCACTCGGGACATGGCTGCCGGGTGCTGTCGGTCCGCCGAGCTCGGCCAGGTGGCGCAGCAGGACTGTGCCGCTGGAAGACACGAGGCCCGGTCATAAGCGACGAACCCTCGGCACCGGCCCTGCGCATCATCTTTGGCGGAGGTGGTCCCGCCACGAGGATCGAACACACGAGTTCGCCTCGGGAACACGAGTTCGGCTCGCAGACACGGGTTTCTGGAGGTTTGCACGTGTACAACCCATGCAAACCTCCAAAACTCGTGTTCCTGGCGCCAATACGTGTTCAAGGCGGTCCGGGCGTGCATCATCCCGGGTACGAAGACGACCATCAACGGGGCACCGGTCCTGCGCCCTCGCGGGAGGCGCAGCCACTAAGCTGGCCGCGTGCACATGTCAGCTCAGGGCGGGCCGGTCGATTCCGCCCCTGCGGATAGGAGGGCTCCGGGAGCGTCGTACACCACCGGGTGTGTCACGCGGGCCGGGCTGCTGGACGTCTTTGCCCGCTATCTGGATCTACAGCGAGGGCTGTCCGCGCACACGGTGCGCGCCTACCTCGGCGACGTAGCCGAACTGATGACCTTCCTCGGCGTCGGTGAGGAAGACGACGAGCCGGTGGGTCCTGCCCTGGGCAGCCTGGACCTACCGGACCTGCGCGCCTGGCTGGCAGCGATGTCCGTCGACGGCGCCGCCCGCGCCACCCTGGCCCGGCGCGCCGCCGCCTGCCGCACCTTCTCCACCTGGGCGCATCGCAGCGGACTACTGGACGCCGACGTCGCCGCCCGGCTGCGCTCGCCCCGCGCGGACGGACGCCTGCCCTCTGTGCTCACCCCCGCCCAGGCGGCCGCTTTGCTGGACGCGGCGGCCGACGCCGTCGCCGCGGCCGGGGCTACGGCGGATGGCGACACCGACGGCGACGTGGCCAGGGCGCTGGCGCTGCGCGACCGGGCCATCCTCGAGGTCCTGTACGCCACCGGTGTGCGCGTGTCCGAACTGTGCGCCCTGAACCTGGGGGACGTGGACGCCACGCGCCGCACCATGCGCGTGCTGGGTAAGGGCAACAAGGAACGCACGGTGCCCTACGGGGGGCCCGCCGCCGCGGCCCTGGAGGACTGGCTGGCCGTGCGCGGCGCCGTTGCCGGCCCCGACGCCGGGACGGCCCTGTTCCTGGGTGCGCGCGGGCACCGCATCGGGCCGCGGGCCGTACGCGAGATCGTCCACCGGGCCGCCGCCCGTGCGGGCGTGCCCGACCTGGGCCCCCACGGGCTGCGCCACTCGGCCGCCACCCACGTGCTCAGCGGGGGAGCGGACCTGCGCAGCGTGCAGGAGCTGCTGGGGCACTCCTCGCTGGCCACCACTCAGCGCTACACGCATGTATCCGCCGAGCGCCTGCGCGCCGTCTACGCCCAGGCCTTTCCCCGGGCCTGACGGCGCCGCTGCGCCTAAGTCTGTTGGTCTGGGCTAAAGGCCGGGAGCGCTCAGTTGAGCGGTTTCAGACGGATCACCGCGGGCTGGAGCAGGCGCAGCGGGTTGACGTAGGTCTTGGGGCCGGTGCGCGCCCCCCAGTGCAGGGCGTCGGCGCCGTCGGCGCGGTGGCCGGATTGCAGCGTGCCGATCACCTGGCCGCGCGTCACGACGTCGCCCGCCTTGACCTGCGGGTCGACAGGCTCATAGGTGGTGCGTATGCCGTCGGCGTGGTCTATGGACACCACCGGCCGTCCGGCCACCATCCCCGCGAAGGCGACCGTCCCATCGGCGGCGGCCAGTACCCGCGAACCCGCTGCCAGCGCCAGGTCCACGCCCCGGTGCCCGGAGCCCCAGACCACCGCCGGAGGATCAAAGTCAGCCAGCACAGTCGTAGCCATGCCCGTGGGCCAGCTGTAGCGCACCCGCCTGGTCACCGCGCCGGGCAGCGTAGCGGCTGAATCCAATGCCGACCCGGCCGCGAAGGCCTGCACCGGGTTCGGGTCGCCACCCCGCCAGGCCATCACCACCGGCCGCGGCGCGGTTGCGGCCTCCGGCGACGATGCGGCGGCTCCGGACACTGGAGCCGGCAACAGGGAGAGGGCGGTACAGGCGGCCAGTGCGGCGCCGCCCGCGGCCAGGTGGCGGACCCGATGCCGCAGCCCCGCGGAGCCCGGTCTGGGCGGGACGTCGGATGAGGACCCGCCGGGGGAGCGGTCAGCTGCTGCATGTCGGGCACGCTCGCCAGGGAGCGTGCCCGACGGCTCCTTAGATGCGGGCGTGTTGCGGGGGATGGTTGAAGCGGCTGGGGCGCAGGCGTCGTCGGCGGCTGTGAGTTTACTCATGACATCAGCGTGCGCCGGCCAGCGGCGGCGTGCACCCGGCCTGTGGACGGGCCGGCCTCCGGGGTGCGGCCAACCGCCCCTGTGGACGCCGGTGCGCCCGTCCGCGCAACGCACTCGCCCTGCGAGCAGCTCGGAGCCGTCTCCGGAATCGTGTGCCCCGGGCGCCGGAGGCGGGGACACCACCCGCACGGATCCGCGCCGGCGCTGTGATACCGTCGCGCCCGCAGCCCTGCGCGGGTTCGACGGCCTCCGCCGAGCCGGTGCGCGGCTGACTTCGCGTGTCCGCGTCCGCTCCGCCATCGGCGGGGCGGGAACGTCCTTTTGGGGCGCCACGGCCGAGGTCCCGCATCGCTCCAGTGCAGCGGGTGGTCCGGCGCTGCGGACACCAGGCCCCATGCCCGGCCTCCGGGCAGCCGCGCCCCGCCCACGGGGATTGCGGTCAATGGGGAACAACCACCCATAACCGGGTGCCCCGGCCAAGGCCGCGGGCACCACCCGATTGCACGTCCTGCGGACGTGACTGAAAGGACCCCCATGGCGATTGTCACCATGCGCCAGCTGCTTGAGAACGGTGTGCATTTCGGCCACCAGACCCGCCGCTGGAACCCCAAGATGAAGCGATTCATCCTCACCGAGCGCAACGGTATCTACGTGATCGACTTGCAGCAGTCGATTGACGGTATCAACACCGCCTACGACTTCGTCAAGGAGACCGTCGCCCGCGGCGGCAACATCCTGTTCGTCGGCACCAAGACCCAGGCGCAGGCCGCCGTGGCCGAGCAGGCCCAGCGCGTAGGCATGCCCTACGTCAACCAGCGCTGGCTGGGCGGCATGCTCACCAACTTCGCCACTGTGCGTGGCCGCCTGGACCGCATGAAGGAACTCGAGCAGATCGACTTCGACGATGTGGCCGGCTCCGGCCGCACCAAGAAGGAACTGCTCATGATGCGCCGCGAGAAGGACAAGCTCGTCAAGACGCTCGGCGGCATCCGTGACATGGCCAAGCCGCCGGCCGCCATCTGGGTGGTGGACACCAAGAAGGAGCACCTGGCGATCTCCGAGGCGCAGAAGCTCGGTATCCCCGTGGTCGCCGTCCTGGACACCAATTGCGACCCCGACGAGGTCACCTACGCCGTCCCCGGTAACGACGACGCCATCCGCTCTGTTGCGCTGCTGACCCGCATCATTGCCGACGCCGCCGCCGAGGGCCTGGTGGCGCGCTCCGCCGGTCGCGCCCGCACCGGTGAGGAGGCGGAGGTCCCCGCAGCCGAAGCCGAGCCGTTGCCCGAATGGGAGGCGCAGCTGCTGGCCGGCGCCGATAACGCCGAGGCCGCCGCGAGTGAGGAGCCGGTCGCTGAGGCGGCCGCGCAGGCCGAGGTCGTCGCTGAGCCGACCGCCGAGGCCACTCAGAGTGACGCCTCTGCGGCTCCCTCGGATACGGAGCCTGCTCCCGCCGAGCAGGCCTGAGTCCGCAAGCCGCACGTTCACTCAAATCTCAGCAATTTCAGGAGATATCCATGCCCAACTACACCACCGCTGACATCAAGGCGCTGCGCGAGAAGACCGGCGCCGGCATGCTCGACGTCAAAAAGGCGCTCGACGAGGCGAACGGTGACGCCGAGAAGGCCATTGAGATCATCCGCGTCAAGGGCCTGAAGGGCATCGCCAAGCGCGAGGGCCGTTCCGCCTCCGCCGGCCTGATTGCCGCCAAGGTGGTCGACGTCGACGGCGCCCAGGTGGGCGTGCTCGTCGAGATCAACGCCGAGACCGACTTCGTGGCCAAGAACGAGAAGTTCCTCGACTTCGCCGAGCAGGTCCTCGTCGCTGCCATCGACTCCGGTGCCGAGACCGCCGAGGCCCTGGCGGAGGTCGCCGTTGACGGCACTACCGTCAAGGAGCTGACCGACTCCATGCAGGCCGTCATCGGCGAGAAGATCGTCGTGCGCCGCGTCGGCCGCCTGGCCGCCGACCACGTCGAGCTGTACCTGCACCGCACCAACCCGGACCTGCCCGCGCAGGTGGGTGTGCTGGTCGGCACCGACGCCGCGGCCGCCGAGGTCGCCCACGACGTCGCCATGCACGTGGCCGCCTACTCTCCGCTGTACCTGGACCGCGACTCCGTCCCGGCCGAGACGGTGGACAAGGAGCGTGCCATCGCCGAGGAGACCACCCGCGCCGAGGGCAAGCCCGAGAAGGCCATCCCGAAGATCGTCGAGGGCCGCATGAACGGCTTCTACAAGGAGAACTGCCTGGTGGACCAGGCCTACGCCAAGGACCCCAAGACCACGGTCGGCAAGGTCATCGCGGCCACCGGCGGCGAGCTGACCGGCTTCGTCCGCTTCCGCGTCGGCGCCTGAGCCATCGCGATCCAGCACCGGGGTCCCCGTGAGCGCATGCTCGCGGGGACCCCGCCTCATACCCGGAGTCGTACCCGGTCCGGCTCCGAGCCGTCGCGCGGCGGTGCTTAGGACACCAGGATCGCGACGAGCCGATTCCAGCTGGTGCCATGGGCCTCGAGGTACTCGTTCAGCCGGGCGTCGTCCTGCTCCAGGGCGGCCGCCGCCAGATGGCGTGCGGAGACGTCGGAGCCGACGGCTAGCGCCACCGCTCGCACCGAGGCCGCCTTGGCGCGGTCGTCGAACCCGACCGGCCGAGGCAGCAGCCCGCCCAGACCCCGTCGGGGCGCGTCGGCGGCCTCCTTTACCAGCTCCTCCCAGCTCAGCTGGTGGGGTTTGCCGACGAGCTCCTCCACCTCCGGGTTGGTGCGGAGCGCGGCGACGAACACGTCCAGGGCTTCGGCGTTGCGCGCTCCCCGTGCTTTCGCCACTGCGCGGGCGTCCTTGAGCACCATCTTGGCACTCTCATCCATTCCTGCCATGATCATTCCTCCGTTCCGGCGGGACTGTTAATGGTGATGCTGAGGTCTGTGAGGTCTGCGCCCTGGTTGGTCCGCACCGTGTAGCGGGAGGCGGACCAGCCCGCGAGGGCGAGGTGCAGCAGCGCCCACGAGGCCAGCGCGGCAGCCACCACTTGGGCGGCGAATACCGTGTACCCGGGCGCTAGGGCCGCCGTGCCCAGCCCGACGGCGAATGTAAGTGGCCCGCCCAGGGCGGCGAGGGCGCCGACGCCGCCGGTCAGTCGACTCGACACACCCCGTATGGACAGGAGCGCGGCGGCCACGGAGCACGCCGCGGCGCTCACGGGCCAGATGAACGCGCAACCGAGTGCGATGCCCACCGTCTGCTCCGAGACCCGGGCATGACCGCCACCGAGGACGGTCAGCAGACAGATCGCCCCCGCTTGCGACGCCGGTAGGAGGCAGCTCCACGCGCCCACTTCCAGGGCGCTGCGGCGAGTGCTGCTCGCCGCAGCGAACAGGGATAACGCGCTTCGGCCAGGGCACCGTCCAGCGCGCAGGAGGAGGCTGCGAATCCGCCCACGATCAGGAAGGCGAGCGGCCACCACTCCGGCAGCAGCCGACCGACCAGGTGGCCGACCGCATAGGCCGCCAGGGCCTCGAAGATGACGGTCCTCCCGGTGTGGCGGCGTTTCGCCTCCCACCACTGGTGGACGGCGAAGGCAGCCGCACCCTGGACGAAGTCGGGCATGCGCCCGCTTCTCGTACGGGCCGGGCGCATGAGCGCCAATGCCGCGGAGGCGTCCCGGCTGTCGGCCAAGTCCAGGATCGCCGCGATCTGGTAGGCGGGCGCCGCCCACACGGGAGTCAGCCGGGGAGCCAGGGCGATCACCGCCGCGTAGGTCAACGCGGCGGCTGCGGCAAGCAGCATGGTCGGCCACCAGCGGCCGGTCAGGACCGTGAAGACATCACCCAGCACCTTCAGCGCCCGCAACCCCTGTTCCGGCGCGCGGGAGGTCATGATCCACAGCACGGCGGCCGCCGGAGTCCACCACACCAGGGTCAGGAGCGGGCGCGTTTGCGGCCAGGCCCACGCCGCGCAGCCGCAGGCCAGCCGGGCACTGGTCATCCAGGCGCCGAGTGCAGTGAGCACCGCCCACAAGCGCAGGCGTGAATCGAGGCTCGCCCATTGCGTGGGCGCCATGCCGACGAGTATCGCGCTCAGGTACAGGCCACCGATTGCGGGAGCTGGCAGGCGGGCTAGAACGCCCGTGGTGAGCGATACTCGAATCAAGGCACCGGAGTCCACGATGCCGATGTCACCGGTGTTGAGGATGACGGGAGTTCGGGTCAGTGAATGAGAACCCCAGACCGTGAGGGCGCCGATCAGCAACACGCCAAGCACGTCTTGCAGAATCCCGTCGGGAATCGCCGGCGTGCGTGCTGACGGGGGTGCTGCCAGAATCCAAAGCAATCGGGCACTCACCAGCACCACGCCGATGCAGGCCAGCCGACCCGGCCAGTGGGCGAACAGCCCTCCCACCTTGTGCCGGAGACTGCGCAAGCGGGCCGCCAGCAGCATCGCGACCAGTCGCGAGGCATGCTGCTGGGTGCCGGGGCGCGCGGCGGTGGTCGCGGCGGTCATGGACTCGTCCCGTCGAACTCGGCCAGCCGGGGCCGGGAGGCCGAGCGGTGGCTGACGGCGGCGAAGGCGGCCTCAAAGGCGGTCTTCCCGTCGGACGTATCGCCGAGCCGCATGAACTGCGCGGGCGTCCCGGAGAACACGAGCCGACCATGGTCCAGGACGACCAGCTCATCGGCCACCCGTTCGGCGATGTCCAGTCGATGCGTCGACACCAGCACGCAGCGCCCCTGGTCGCGCAACTGCTCTACCAGGGACATGAGCATCTCCTGGCCGGCCGGGTCGAGGCCGTCGAAGGGGCTCGTCCAGGATCAGGACCCGCGCGCCCTGGCGCACCGCGCAGGCGAGCATCAGCCGCTTCTTCAAGCCCTTCGACAACTTGCTGGCCAGCACATCCGCGTGCTCATCCAGGCCCAGAGCCTTAAGGAACCGCTCCTCCTGCGTCCGACTGAAGCGGCCGAGGTCATAGACCGCTTCCACCAGCCGCAGATGCTCCCGCACGGTCAACAGCGGGTAGACCAGTGAGGAGTCCGGAACGTAGCCCACAGCGCGGTCGGCGAGCGTGCCGTCGCCCGGCAGCGCAATACGCGCACTCCCGCGGCTAATCGCCTCGTGTCCCATGAGGATCCGCATGAGGGTGGACTTGCCCGCCCCGTTGGGGCCGAGGAGGCAGGTGATGGCGCCGTAACGGGCATCCAGGGTGACCCCGTTAAGAACTGCGTGCCAGCCGTAGCTCTTGCCCAGTGCACGCACCTGGATCGCCTCGGCCCGACCGTCCTGGCGAGGCTCCCTCGTGGTCAGGTGTCGCCCTTCCTCCGGTGTCGACGCTGCGTTGAATCCGACCCAGGGCACGGCCAATCACCCCATGGATGTGAGAGTTGTCGGGCCTACTCTATCGTTGGCTGAGGCGCAAAACCATCCTGTGCGGGTAGGCTGTGCCGAGCGCCCACGCGCGAGCCGCCCGTACAACCATCCGACCCCGAGCCAGGAGGCACCACGCATGAGTGAGTCCCCGGAACGCGACGACCGCATCGCCCACGGCACACATCCCCGTCGGGTGCTGCTCAAGCTCTCCGGCGAGGTGTTCGGCGGCGGATCGGTGGGCCTGGACGCCGACGTCGTCGCCGACGCCGCCGGGCAGATCGCCACCGCCATCAAACAGGGAGTGCAGGTGGCGATCGTCGTCGGAGGAGGTAACTTCTTCCGCGGCGCCGAACTCTCCGCCCGCGGCATGGACCGCGGCCGCGCCGACTACATGGGCATGCTCGGAACCGTCATGAACGCGCTCGCCCTGCAGGACTTCATTGAGAAGGCCGGTGCGCCTGCCCGGGTGCAGTCCGCCATCACCATGACTCAGGTGGCCGAGCCCTACATCCCACTGCGGGCCATCCGCCACATGGAGAAGGGCCGCGCGGTCGTCTTCGGCGCCGGCGCCGGCATGCCCTACTTCTCCACCGACACCGTCGCCGCCCAGCGTGCCCTGGAGACTCACTGCGACGAACTGTTGGTGGGGAAGAATGGGGTCGACGGCGTGTACACCGCCGATCCGCGGCGCGACCCCACCGCCGTCAAACTCGACCGCCTGACCTACGGGCGCGCCCTGGCCGACGGACTGCAGGTCGCCGATGCCTCCGCCTTCGCCCTCAGCCGCGACAACGCCCTGACCATGCGCGTGTTCGGCATGGGGGAACCCGGCAACATCACCCGCGCCCTGTTGGGGGAGGAAATCGGCACTCTCGTCACCCTCGACTGATCTGCCGGGCACCGACGCCCGCGCCCCGACACGCTCACACACTTCACCAATCAGTACTGCAAACAACCAAAGGAACCACCATGATCGACGACGTCATGCTCGATGCCGAGGACAAGATGGATAAGGCACTCGACGCCGGCAAGCACGAACTCGCCGCCATTCGAACCGGCCGCGCCAACCCGTCCATGTTCAACGGGATCATGGTCGACTACTACGGCGCGCCCACACCCCTGCAGCAGCTCGCCTCCATCACCATTCCCGAAGCCCGGTCCGTGATCGTCAGCCCCTACGACCGCGGTGCCATGAAGGAGATCACCACCGCGATCCGCGAGTCCGACCTCGGCGTCAATCCCACCGACGACGGGACCGTCATTCGAGTCACTCTTCCCGCTTTAACCGAGGAGCGTCGCCGCGACTACGTCAAGCTCGCCCGTTCCCGCGCCGAGGAGTCCCGTGTGCAGGTGCGCGGCGTGCGCGCCAAGGCCAAGAAGGAGCTGGAGGCTATCAAGCGCGACGGCGAGGCCGGCGAGGACGACGTCAAGCGCGCCGAGAGCGAGCTGGACGCCCTCACAAAGCGGTACGTCGAGCAGATCGACTCCGCCCTGTCCGCCAAGGAGTCCGAGCTCCTCGAGGTCTGACTGCCCGCATCGCAACAACATCCTGGCTGTGATTCCGCTGTCCGCTCTGCTCGCCCCGCCCCCGACGCGCAATCACGCGCCTCTGCCCGCCACCGGCCGGGCCGGGCGCAACCTTCCGGCTGCCGTCGGGGTCGCCGTCGTGCTGGTTGGTGCCGTCCTGGCATCGCTGGTGTTCAACAAGACGGTTTTCGTCGGCGTGGTAGTCCTGGCCGTGTGCGGCGCCCTGTGGGAACTCGCCGGCGCCTTCGCCCGTAAGGGCATACGCCTGCCGCTGGCGCCCTTGTGGATCGGCACATTGGGGGTGGCGGTATGCGCCTGGAAGGCGGGAGCAGAGGCCGCACTGGGTGCCTATATCGCCACTGCCGGTGCCTGCGTGGTCTGGTGCTTCCTGGATCAGGCCGAGGCCGAATCCGGTACCGTCCTGGAGGAGGCCGGCCTGGACGTACTGCGCACCGAGGCTCACGATGCCGTGCGGCGCTCCCGCTCGGTGAACGCCTCCGCCTCCGTGTTCGCCGCCACTTACCTACCCTTCCTCGCCGGATTCGCGGTGCTGCTGGCCGCCCAACCCCACGGAGTGGGCAAGGTCCTGATGCTGATCGCCCTGCCCGCGGCCAACGACACCGGCGGCTGGCTGGCCGGTATCACCTTCGGCAAGCATCCCATGGCGCCCAGCGTCTCTCCGAAGAAGTCCTGGGAGGGCCTGGTCGGATCGCTTCTCGCCGCCGTCGGTGCCGGGGCGGCCTGCGTGTGGGCGCTGGACGGACCGCCTGCTGCCGGAGCGGTGCTGGGAGCCACGGTCGTCGTCATCTCCACTCTCGGCGACCTGGGCGAGTCCCTGCTCAAGCGCGACCTCGGACTGAAGGACATGGGCACCCTGCTTCCCGGTCACGGCGGTCTCATGGACCGACTCGACTCGATTCTGGTGGCGGCGCCAGTCGTCTACGTCTTCAGCCTCCTGGTCGGATGACAGTCGGGTGAGACACATGTACTCGACATTCCGCCGCCGGGCGCGAACTGTGACTGACACCGTGGCACCGGTGACGAGGCGCGAGTACTCTGCCGGATCGGTCGCACTCACACGCGGCCTCAGGCAATCGAGAGGACCACGGCCCCAGTGAGCAGCACACCAGACGCACTCCGTGCCCGCGGCCGACGCCCCGAGCCTCTTCGCCTGAGCGCGCCTCACCGTACCGATCGGCGAGGCGGCGTCCAGGTGCTGCCCACCGATCAGCCGCCGGAGGGCGCAACCAGCCCGGACGCCCGTCCCCGCCTGTCCTTCGCCGTCCCACCGGTTCGCGGCAAGGCCCCCCGGCACCTGGCCGACTTGGACCTGGCCGGCCGCAAACGGGCTCTGCGGGAGGTCGGTCTGCCCGCCTTCCGGGCCGACCAGCTCTCCCGTCACTACTTCACCCGCTTCACTCGCGAGGCCGCCGACATGACGGACCTGCCGGCCGCCCAGCGCCAGCAGCTGTGCGATGAACTACTGCCCGACCTCATCCAGGAGGTGCGTGCCCTGCGTGCCGACGGCGGCCGCACCATCAAGCACCTGTGGTCCCTCCATGACGGCGTGCGCGTGGAGTCCGTGCTCATGCGCTACCGGGACCGCACCACCCTGTGCGTCTCCTCACAAGCCGGCTGCGGCATGGCCTGCCCCTTCTGCGCCACCGGCCAGATGGGACTGACCCGCAACCTCACCACCGGTGAGATCGTGGAGCAGATCCGTCACGCGGCCGCACTGTCCGAGGCGGGCGGCCTGACCGGCGGCCCCGCACGGCTGTCAAACATCGTCTTCATGGGCATGGGCGAACCCATGGTCAACTACAAGAACGTGGTGGCCGCCCTGCATAGGATCATCGACCCCGCCCCGCAGGGCTTCGGGTTGTCGGCCCGCGGCGTAACCGTATCCACCGTCGGCCTGGTGCCACTGATCCGCAAACTCGCCGGCGAGGGCATGCCGGTGACCCTGGCCGTGTCGCTGCACGCACCCGACGACGAACTGCGCGACGCCCTCATCCCCGTCAACTCCAAATGGAAGGTAGGGCAGTTGCTGGATGCCGCACACGACTACTTCGAGGCCACCGGTCGGCGCGTGTCCATCGAGTACGCGTTGATCAAGGACATGAACGACCATGCCTGGCGTGCTCAGCTGCTGGCTGACGAGCTGAACCGCCGCGGTCATGGCTGGGCCCACGTCAATCCCATCCCTCTGAACCCGACCCCCGGCTCCATCTGGACCTGCTCCGAGCCGGAGGTGCAGGACCTCTTCGTCGACACGCTCCGCCGTGCCGGCATCACCACCACGGTGCGAGACACTCGTGGCAGCGACATCGACGGCGCCTGTGGCCAGTTGGCCACTGAGGTGCTCAGCCAAGAAAGGGAGGCGCACACCCGATGAGCGATATGTTCCCCAAGGTCGGCTTCCTCAAGCAGGGCTACCGGGTCTCGCAGGTGGACGGCTACTTCGAGACCGCCCGGGAGATATATGACGCCGGCGAACTTGCCGAGATGGACTCCGAGGGCGTGCGCACGGTCGCCTTCGACATCGTCCACGGCGGCTACCGGCCCGACGCCGTCGACGCCGCCTTGGATCGGCTCGAGGCCGCCTTCCTGCAGCGCCGCCGCGCCGAGTACGTTGCCGCTCACGGCCGCAAGGCCTGGATGGATCAGGTGGCGCAGTTGGCCACCACCCTGTATCCGCGGCTGCTGCGCCCTGTGGGCGAGCGCTTCGCCCCCGCCGCCCGGCAGGGCTATGACAAGGAGGCCGTCGACGCGCTCATGGACCGCATCGCCGCCTACTTCGACTCCGACGGTACCTTGACCTCCGCACAGGTGCGCGCCGCCGTCTTTCCCGCCGCCCGCGGCGACAAGGCCTATGACGAGGCCAGCGTCGACCGGTTCCTCGCCCGGGCGGTAGAGGTTCTGCTGTCGGTGGAGTGAGGTGTCAATGGTCGCTACTAATGAGGATGCAGGTGAGCACGCCGTAGTCCTGCTCGGCTCCACCGGCTCCATAGGCACCCAGGCGCTCGAAGTCATCGAGCATCTGGCCACCCGCCCAGACGGGCGGCCGACCCCGCGTGTAGTCGGCCTGGCCGCCGGCGGCGGCAACCTGGAACTGCTTGCGCAGCAGGCCGTCGCCCATGAGGTCCCTCGGCTGGCCGTCTCGAACAACGGCACCAACGTCGTGACCCGGCTGCGCACCGCCCTCGCCGCCGCCGCCGTCCGGGCCGGCAGATCCGACCCGGTGATGCAGATCCTCACCGGCCCCGCCGCCGCCGCCGAACTGATTCAGGCCACCGGGGTGGGGGAGGGGGATGTGGTCCTCAACGGCATTACCGGTTCGGTGGGCCTGACCCCCACCTTGGCCGCCCTGCGCTCAGGCGCCACCCTCGCCCTGGCCAACAAGGAGTCTCTTGTGGTCGGCGGAGCCCTGGTCAAGCGGGCGCTGCAACGCCCCGGGCAGGTAGTGCCGGTCGACTCCGAGCATTCGGCCATCGCCCAGGCGCTGCGCTCCGGTTTGCACGAGAAGGGGCTCACCAGTCCCGCCGTCACCGGCCGCAGCGAGGTGCGCCGCCTGATCCTGACCGCCTCCGGCGGGCCCTTCCGCGGCCGGTGCCGCGAGGACTTGGCCGCCGTCACCGCCGCCCAGGCCCTGGCTCACCCCACCTGGGAGATGGGTCCGGTGGTCACCGTCAACTCCTCGACCCTGGTGAACAAGGGCCTGGAACTGATCGAGGCGCACCTGCTGTTCGACGTCGACCCCGCCGACATCACCGTAGCCGTGCACCCCCAGTCGGTAGTGCATTCCATGGTTGAGTTCGTCGACGGCGCCACAATCGCCCAGGCATCCCCGCCGGACATGCGCCTGCCCATTGCCCTGGGGCTGACTTGGCCGCACCGCCCCGACCTGGCCGGCCTGGTGACCCCGCAGACCTGGGAGACTCCCACCGCCTGGACCTTCGAGCCGCTGGAGGCCGAAACCTTCCCGGCCGTGGACCTGGCCCGCGGTGCCGTGGCCGCCTCCGCGACCCATCCGGCGGTCTTCAACGCCGCCAATGAGCGGGCCGTCAGCGCCTTCCTGGACGGGCGCTTGCGCTGGCTGGACATTGTCGCCGTAGACGCCGCCGTGCTGGAGGCCCACACCGGGCAAGTCGCCCCCGAACTCGATGACCTTCTCGCCGCCGACGCCTGGGCGCGCGCCCGCGCCGACGAACTCATCGCCGCACGCATCCGCTGACCAGGAGACCCTCTTGATCCACATCCTTGCTTATATTCTGGGCATCGTCATCCTTATCGTGGGGGTCGGCATCTCGGTTGCCCTGCACGAGCTCGGCCATATGCTGCCCGCCAAGCACTTCGGTGTGAAGGTGCCCGAGTACTTCATCGGCTTCGGACCCAAGCTGTGGTCCACACGGCGTGGAGAGACCGAGTACGGAGTCAAGGCCATCTGGCTGGGCGGCTACGTGCGGCTGCTGGGCATGCTCCCGCCGGCCCGCGCCGACCACCCGGACAAACCCGGATCCATGATCGCCCAGGCTCGTGAGGAGTCCCTGGCTGAGCTTGGCACAAACGAGCAGGATCGCGCGTTCTACAGGCTCAGCATCCCGCGCAAGCTGGTGGTCATGGCCGGTGGCATCCTCACCAACCTGGCTCTGGGAATCATCTGCCTGACCGTCGCGCTCGGGGTGATCGGCCAGCCCGCGCGCACTGCGACTCTCGCCTCCGTCGCCGAATGTGTCTCATCCGACATTGATGCCGGTGCCGCCTGCACGGATGCCGACCCCGTCGCCCCGGGAGCCGCCGCCGGCCTGCGGACGGGCGATACGATCATCTCCTGGGCGGGAACTCCCACCACCACATGGGCAGACGTGCAAGCGGCGATCACCGCCGCCGGCGCGAAGCCGGCAGACGTCGTCGTCACTCGGGACGGGGAGGAACGGACTCTGACCGTCACCGCAGTGGAGGTTCCCCGCACCATCTACGATGACTCCGGAGACCCGGTCATCGGCTCTGACGGTGAAGTGGTGAAGCAACTGCGCCCGTACGTGGGCATCGGGCCGTCCTTCGGCACCGTCCGCACGCCGTTGAGTGATATCCCGCGGGTGGTGGGCAATGCCGTCGCCCAGACCCTGAAGGCGATCGTCACCCTGCCGGTCGGGCTGTACCACGCCGTGGCAGCCGGGCTGGGAGTGGAGGAGCGCAGCGCGGACGGTCTGGTCAGCCTGGTCGGGGTGGGGCGCATCGCGGGCGAGGTCACCAGCGCCGGAGCCGGCACGGGGGCGGGCCTGCCCTTTTCCGTGCGCCTGTTCTCCATGCTGAGTCTGCTCGGCTCCCTGAACCTGGCTCTGTTCGCCTTCAACCTCATTCCGCTGCTGCCCCTGGATGGAGGCCATGTGGCCGGCGCCTGCTGGGAGGGTCTGCGGCGGGGATGGGCGCGCCTGCGCGGGCTGCCCGATCCCGGCTATGCAGACACCGCGAGAATGCTGCCGGTGGGGCAGGTGGTCTTCTACCTGCTGGTCGCCATGGCCCTGATACTCATCTGGGCGGACATAGTCGCCCCCATATGAACCGCGGTGCCGGTCCTCGGCCGGCACCGTTGAGACCATTGAGACCGTGTAGGTCTTCCGGCCTGGGAGACAAATCGCATCCGATGTGATCCGGGCGCCGTCGCACCCGGGCACCGCCGGTGCCATACTGTAGGCGTGACAGAAGCGATCGCTCTTGGCATGCCGACCGTGCGCGAGGAGTCCCCGGTGCTGGCGCCGCGCAAACCCACCCGGAAGATCAGTGTCGGTGACGTCTCGGTGGGCGGTGACGCCCCGATCTCCGTGCAGTCGATGACTACCACCAAGACTCATGACATCGGCGCCACCCTGCAGCAGATCGCCGAACTGACCGCCGCGGGCTGCGACATCGTGCGGGTGGCCTGCCCCACGGATAAGGACGCCGCCGCCCTGCCGGTGATCGCCAAGCAGTCGCGCATCCCCGTGATAGCCGACATTCACTTCAACCCCAAGTACGTGTTCGCCGCCATTGAGGCCGGCTGCGGGGCCGTACGCGTCAATCCCGGCAATATTCGCAAGTTCGATGACAAGGTTGCCGATATCTGCAAGGCGGCCGCCGACCACGGCACGTCCCTGCGCATCGGTGTCAACGCCGGCTCCCTGGACCCCCGTCTGCTCAAGAAGTACGGCAGGGCCACCCCGGAGGCGCTGGTGGAGTCCGCCGTGTGGGAGGCGAGCCTGTTCGAGGAGTGCGGTTTCCGCGATTTCAAGATCTCCGTCAAGCACCACGACGTGGTCACTATGGTGCAGGCCTACCAGTTGCTCAGTGAGCGGGGCGATTGGCCGCTGCACCTGGGCGTGACCGAGGCCGGCCCCGCCTTTCAGGGCACCATCAAGTCCTGTGCCGCCTTCGGCACCCTCATGGCTCAGGGGATCGGCGACACCATTCGCGTGTCACTGTCCGCACCGCCCGTGGAGGAGGTCAAGGTGGGCACCAAGCTGCTGGAGTTCATGGGGCTGCGTGAGCGCAAGCTGGAGATCGTCTCCTGCCCGTCGTGCGGGCGCGCCCAGGTGGACGTGTGGTCGTTGGCCGAGTCGGTGGAGGAGGGACTCAAGGACGTGTCCGCCCCGTTGCGGGTGGCGGTGATGGGCTGCGTCGTCAACGGTCCCGGCGAGGCCCGGGAGGCGGACCTCGGCTGCGCCTCCGGCAACGGCAAGGGACAGATCTTCGTGCGCGGCAAGGTCATCAAGACTGTTCCCGAGGACCAGGTGGTTGACACGCTGCTGGAACAGGCTCAGATGATGGCGGAGCAGATGCGCGCCGAGCTGGGTGAGGAGGCCCTGGCCGGAACCTCTCCCAGCGTCGTAACCAGCGCTTGAGCCCTGCGACCGCCGACGTGCCCGTGAACCTGTTCGGTCGCCGCCCGCCGTCGCCACTGACGCCGCTGGACCCGAGCCGACTCAGCGGATTGCTCTCTCTGTGCGCCCTGGACCCGGTGGTCGGTGTTTCCCTGGCCCACCAGGTGCTGCGCTGGCCCAGCTGGGCGCGCGGGGACGTCGTCGCAGACGATGTGTGGCAACCGAATGTTGCCGCGTGGGCCACCGGTTCACTCATGCCCCTGGGCCTGGCCGCCCGACCGGAATTGGGACATCCCGGTGCTGGGCCCGATGCCGCTCGGGTCTTGGCGGACCATGCCAGCAGGCGTCTGACCAGCCACGGCTCCGTGTACGGCTACGCTGAGGATGTTGCCGCCGTTTGGGAGCACCTGGCAGGCGGAGGCATGCAGGCCCGCGAGGAGCGCTGGGAACAGCCCCTGCTGGTGGCACCGCGGAACCCGGGGGGCACGTTGGCTGCCAAGGTGTTGGACCGGCGCCCGGGCCTGGCATGGGCGGCGGCGGGTGTGCACCGGGCGGCATCCGCGGAGGAGGCGCTGGTGCTGCCGGCGAGCGTGGCGATGTTCACCGGTGAACTCGGCTACGATCCGACCGAAGCCGGGTCCTCCTATGCCCGTCACGTGAACTGGCTGGTCGCCTCGGGACGCAGCTATGTGTTGCTCGACGACGGGGCCGGGGCGGTGCCGGGACCGAACGGGCCGCGTGCAGTGGCCTTCAAGACGGATGTGGGCGCCCTCTGGTCGGCCCCTGGCGGTGCGGTTGCGCAACTGACTGGCGTGTGGACCCGCCCGGACCTGCGGGGACGCGGCATCGGCTCAGTGGCGCTGGCTGCCGTGGTGGATGCCGTGCGGCGTGACCACGTGGGAGCCGACGGGGTGATAAGCCTGTATGTGAACTCCTTCAATGCCGCCGCTCTGGGTCTGTACGCCGGTCTGGGATTCAACCGTGTGGGCACCTTTGCCACCGTGTTGCTGTGAGGCGGCACGGCAAGCGGTGATCGGGGTCGGGCCCGGTGGGGGGCGTCGAGTGGCTTAGGCCCCGGGAATGAGCATGGTTGTGCTCTGACGGCCCTGTGCCAAAGGGCGATCGCAGGTGACCAGTAGCCCGCCATGGGAGTGAGCCAGCTCTGCCAGGTATGTGTCCGTGACTTGTTTGTGCCCATGAACGTCGTTCATGTTGATGTCCGCATACGATGCGTCATCTGGCCAGAAGGCCCACTGTTCCAGCGAATGGAGATGATTCAAGGCGGCTTGTGATGTCTTCATGGAGTAACCGCAGCGGACCATGTACCGGCAATATGCCCCTTCGGTGATAGGGCTGAGTACGAACACCGCCTCATCCGGGCAGGCCACCAGCCACGTGCGAGCCGGATCGTGGTGCTCGTGCTCCGGAACCAGCAAAGCTATGAGGACATTGGCGTCCAAGAGATACGCGGTCATTCGGAATCTGCCAGAAAGGCCTCAACATCTGCCGCGGTGACCCGATGCCCAACATGCATGACCGGAAGATTGGTCTCCGGATCGATCTCTAGGGGTGTCTCGGGCTCGAGTTGTTCTAAGCCGCGACGCGTCAGATCCGCCACCAGCGAGGATATGGAAGTCTTTCTTTCCTCAGCGAGCCGTTTGATCTGGCTGTGTACGGCGGGTGGCAGATCGACGGTGGTGCGCATGCCTGCATCATACGGTGATGTGCTGTGAGTGCCCCAGGGGCCTGGTGCACTCACAGCGGGCGTCGGCGTTACTTGTCACCCAGCAGGGCGCGTAGCTGCCGGGTGTAATCGGCGAAGGCGACGCGGCCGCGGGCAGTCAGTGAGACATAGGTGGCGGGGCTGCGACCGTAGAAGGTCTTGCTCTGCTCCACATAGCCCGCCTCCTCCAGTCTCGTCAGATGGGTGGACAGGTTGCCGGCCGTCATGTCCAGCAGTTGACGCAGCCTTGGAAACACGAGCCTGTCTCCTTGGGGGATCGCGGCCAGGGTGGCCATGATCCGCAGGCGGGACTGGGTGTGAATGATCGGGTCGAGCTGTTTGGTAGAACGGTTCATCGCTGTCAGGCCCCCGTGCGGCCGCTTTGGCGGCGTTCCAGCAGTACTGAGGCGGCGCCGGCTAGCAGCAGACCAC
Organism: Actinomyces sp.; assembly: GCF_030530635.1. GTDB lineage: Bacteria > Actinomycetota > Actinomycetes > Actinomycetales > Actinomycetaceae > Actinomyces. The sequence goes on along the minus strand of NZ_JAUMUL010000011.1, from coordinate 20,212 downwards.
CGCCGCCGGCCAGGGACATGATGGCCCACAGTGCATGCCCACCGATGATGGTGGCGACAATCGTGACCGCCAGTATCCAGCCGCCGGTGACGGCCATCGGGGGCTCCTCCCAGCTGGCGGCTCCGGCGAGGAACATTACCCCGACCACCAGGCACGGCAGGGCGTTGGAGAGAATTGCGATCATGTCAAATGCTTCGGGGGTGCCCAGTTCGCGCAGGAAGGCGCCCAGCCGTCCGGAGGTGGTGAAGGCCAGAATCATGCCGCCCATCCAGGCCAGTCCTTGCACGGTGCCGATCCACGCGGTACGGCCGTACAGTCCGCGGGAGCGCCGGGCGATGTAGACGCAGGTGAAGACTGCGGCGGCGGCGAGGCAGCCCAAGAAGACCAAGAATGGCCTGAACGCAAGCGTATAGTCGGCGCGGACGTTGAGGCCGCAGACTCCATAACCGATGAGCCAGGCCAGGCCCCAGACGGTGTAGAGGGGGGCGGAGCGAATCTCAATGAGGCGCTGGTAGGCGCTGGCTTGCTCGCCGATGACGGCGAGTGCGGCGGCCGGTTCGAATCTGGTCTCGTCGTTGGTTGAGGTGGGTGGGATGGGGGTCATGGCGTCTCCTGTGTTCGAGCAAAGTAGTTTGCAAAGCAAACCGATGACGCTAGTGTACACCAACTAGTTTGTTCCGCAAACTTCTGGGGTGACGCCTCCTCGCCCCGGCGTTCCCGGCGTGCGCAGGCGATGCGGCCCGTGTCACCCGCCCGCCGCAGTGCCGCCGGAGGGCGGGCCTCGGCTTGGTCCTCCGCCGTCACCGCGTAAGATCGCCACGTGCTTCAGACCATGTCCCAGGCCTTCATCCGAACCCTGCGCGAGGACCCCGCCGACGCCGAGGTCGCCAGTCACAGGCTACTGGTGCGTGCCGGTTACATCCGCCGTGCCGCTCCAGGCGTGTACACCTGGCTGCCACTGGGGCTGCGCACCCTGCGCAAGATCGAGGCGATCGTCCGTGAGGAGATGGACGCCATCTCCCAGGAGGTGCTCTTCCCCGCGCTGCTGCCCGCCGAGCCCTACCGGGCCACCGGCCGCTGGGACGACTACGGGCCCACCCTGTTCAAGCTGACCGACCGCAAGGACGCGGACTACCTGCTCGCGCCCACGCACGAGGAGATGTTCACCCTCCTGGTCAAGGACCTGTACTCCTCCTACAAGGACCTGCCGGTTTCCATCTACCAGATCCAGACGAAGTACCGTGACGAGGCCCGCCCGCGTGCCGGTGTCATCCGCGGCCGCGAATTCGTCATGAAGGACTCATACTCCTTCGACCTCGACGACGTCGGCCTGGAGGCCTCCTACCGGGCGCACCGCGCCGTTTACCAGCGCATCTTCAAGCGCCTGGGCCTGGAGTACGTGATCGTCAACGCCATGAGCGGCGCCATGGGCGGCTCCCACTCCGAGGAGTTCTTGCACCCCTCGCCCATCGGGGAGGACACCTTCGTACGCACCGACGGCGGCTATGCGGCCAACGCCGAGGCCGTCACCACACCCGTTCCCGCGGACGCGGACGCCTCCGAGGTCGGTCCCGCCCGCGAGGTGGACACGCCCGATGCGTCCACCATCGAGACCCTGGTGGGCTTCCTCAACGCCTCCCATCCGCGCGCCGACGGCCGCGCCTGGACCGCCGCGGACACGCTTAAGAACGTCGTCGTCACCCTCACTCATCCCGGCGGTGAGCGGGAGCTGCTGGTGGTGGGCATTCCCGGCGACCGGGATGTGGACATGCGGCGCTTGGAGGCCGCCGTCGCCCCCGCCGAGGTGGAGATGGCCACCGACTCCGACTTCGCCGCCCACCCCGAACTGGTGCGCGGCTACATCGGTCCCGCCGCCATCGGCCCCAATTCGCCGAGGCGCCGCGTGGAGCGGGACGCGGACGGCAATGAAGTACTTACCGGCTCGGTGCGCTACCTGCTGGACCCGCGGTTGGTGCCCGGAACCGCCTGGGTCACCGGTGCCAACGCCCACCAGCGGCACGTGCTCGACCTGGTGGTCGGCCGTGACTTCACCGCCGACGGCACCATTGAGGCCGCCGAGATCCGCGAGGGCGACCCCGCCCCCGACGGCTCGGGTCCGCTGCACCTGGCCCGCGGCATCGAGCTCGGGCACATCTTCGCCCTGGGCCGCAAGTACGCGCGCGCCCTGGACCTGAGCGTGCTGGATGAGAACGGCAAGTCCCGCATCGTCACCATGGGCTCCTACGGCATCGGCATCACCCGCGCCCTGGCCGCCCTGGCCGAGTCCAACCATGACGACCAGGGCCTGGCCTGGCCCATCCAGGTGGCCCCCTACCAGGTGCAGGTGCTGGCCACCGGCAAGGACGACGCCGTCTTCGAGGCTGCCGCCTCCCTCTGCGCCGCACTGGACGGGGCCGGGGTGGAGGTCCTGTACGACGACCGCCGCAAGGTCAGTGCCGGAGTCAAGTTCAAGGACGCCGAACTGCTCGGCATGCCCTTCATCGTGGTGGTCGGCCGCGACCTGGCCAGGGAGGGGACCGTGGAGATCCGTGACCGCCGCAGCGGTGAGCGGGTCTGCGTCCCAGTCGAACAGGCTGCCGCCCACGTGCGTGAACTGGTCCTGACTGCGCTCGACCAGGTAGATGCCTCACGCCAATAGGTGCGGCCCTCCCACCGCGTCCGCTGTCTGCCTGGACTCTGACGGTGCCGCTGCGCGGCTATCAGGAGGATCTGCTGCGTGCCGTTGAACCTGCCGACGGCGCCCGCCTGCACCTGGTGGCGCCACCGGGAGCCGGCAAGACCCTGATCGGCCTCGCCCTGGCCGCGACCAATGGGCGGCGGGCCGTGGTTCTTACACCCACCACCCTGATCCGGCGGCAGTGGTGCGAACAGGCCAGAGGATACGTTCGCAACACCGACGGTCTGCCTCCCGACGTGCGTGAGGACATGGATGACGGCGAGGAGGAGCCCCGCACCGGGGGCGTCTGCCCGGTTGTCGCCGATCTGACGGTGCTGACCTACCAGTCCCTGGCCACCGTCGATACCGCCGCGCCCTGGCGGGCGGCAGCCCGAGCGCGTTGGCTCGAGGAACTGGCGGACGGTGGACAGGCTCCGCACAGTGCCGCGGCCTGGTTGGACGATTTGGCGGCGACGAACCCAGCGGCCTATCGCTCCGGCGTCTCTCGCCGAGCCTCCGCCATTCGCGCCTCGCCGGCCTCACTGGACGCCGATCACCTGGCCTCCCTGCTGCATCCCATCGCCCGGGGTCGGATCGACGCGTTGGTGGAGGCGGGGGTGGCGACGGTCATTGTTGATGAGTGCCACCACCTGCGTGCCCATTGGGCGGCCGTCGTCCATTACCTTTTGGCCCGGCTCGAGGCGGGTGGGTGCCCGCCCCTGCCTGCTCGGCCTGACGGCTACCCTGCCCTCGCCTGAGGACCGGTCCCGAAGTCGTTACCACGCGTTGCTGGGCGAGGTCGACTACGAGATTCCGGTTCCGGCCGTGGTGCGCGCCGGCTGCCTGGCACCGAGCCGCAGCCTGGTGCGCTTCACCCTCCCGGATCAGCAGGAACAGGCATTCCTGGCGGACTGCGGTGCCGAGTTGGCCCACCGGCTCGACGAGTTCCTGCTGGCCCCGGACGGGGTGGACCTCCTGGTTCACACCGTCGCGCCTGCCGTAGACGATCTGCCCGACCCGACGGCCACCGACGACGATTCTCTCACCGCCCGCCTGGTAGCCGGCTTCGATGCCGATCCGCAGGCCGCCGCTGCGGCTGGGGCGCTGCTACGCGACCGCCTGGGGGCCTACGTGCCCACCGAACAGACGACGGCGCTGGTGCCCCTGCTGCCGGCTACCCGCATCCTGGACGTAGTCGAGCCCCTGGAGCTGCTCGGCCGCTATGCGCTGACCCGGTTGCTTCCCGACCCTGGGCGCCGCGGCCAGTGGCAGGATGTCAAGGAGCTGCTGGCCGGATATGGCTACCTCCTCACCGACTCCGGACTACGCGCCGGACGCTCGCCGCAGGACGCGGTGTGCGCGGCCTCCCGGGCCAAGGACCTGGCCGTCGTGGACATCCTGCACGCCGAACACGCCTGCCTCGGGCAGCGGCTGCGAGCCGTCGTCGTCACCGATGCCGCCGAGCGATCCGCCGCCCATCGTGCTCTTGATGTCCTCAGCCCGCCGGTCGGATCGGGGGAGCGCGCCGCGCGTGGCGGTGCCCTGCGCTGTTACGCCACGATCCTGACCGATGCTCTGGTACGTGAACTGCACCCCGTGCTACTGACCGGCCGACACCTGCAACTGGCATCGGCGGATCACGAACTGCTCGATCGTCTGCGGGCCGACACGGGACTGGAACTGCCCGCCGTCGACGATGGCTGGACTTTGCGCGTGCAGGGGGCACAGATGGGCACCGCTCGGATCGTGCGTGCCGTGAGCGCGCTGGTGGACCAGGGCGCGGTGCGGCTGGTCGTCGGCACACGCGGCCTGCTGGGGGAGGGCTGGGACTGCCCGGCCGTCAACACCCTGATCGACCTGACCACCGTGACCACGGCCACCTCCGTTCAACAGCTGCGTGGCCGCACGCTGCGGCTCGACCCCGCCTGGCCCGACAAGACCGCCCACAACTGGTCCGTCACCTGCCTGCTGCCCCGCGGAGCGGGAACAGGTCTCGGAGGCGACCTGGACCGGCTCCGCCGACGGCATGAGTACCTGTGGAGCGCCGTCCCCGCCCCCGAGTCCGGTGCCGGCGCCATTCGTACAGGGCTGGACGCCGCCCTGGACCCACTCCAGCGCCGCCTGCTCGGCGCCGCCCGCGACGGTGCCGATGACGACGTCGTCGGTGCTCTCAATGCCGCCACAGTGCTCGGTCCGCGCCAGTGGGAGGGACGTGCCTGGAATGCGTCAAAGTCTGCGACCACTGTGCCAGGACGCGTCCCGGTCCCCGAGGCCGTCGGGCAGGAGGCTCAGACGGTGGTACTGGCCGCTGAGGGCGTCGTGCTGCGGCGCGGGGATCCCGCCGAGCTGTGGTCCGGTGCCGCCTGGAGCGTCCTGGCCGGGCTCGTCGCCGCCGGGCGCATCGACGCCGATGCCGATATCCGTGCCCTCAACCTGACCGAGGCCGGTGTGGCTCGTATCGCCTTCACCGGTGGGGGTGACGCCCACCGCAGGCTGGCTGCACAAACACTGGTCGAACTGGTGTCCGTGCCCGCGCACCGTCCGCGGTTCGTGCTTGAGGTGCCCCGCTGGACCCTGCGTGCGGCCGCCCCGCCCGGCAGCCTGCGCCGACTGCTGGCCCGGGGCCTGGACGCCCTGGACCGGGCACGCGGACGCGACCGCCTCTACCTGGCGGTGCCGCGTACACTGGGCCGATCCCGGCGAGTGGTCACCGCCTTCGTCGAAACCTGGCGTGCGCAGACCGGTCCGTGCCGTCTGCGCCTAGTGCGTGAGGAGGGGGACTTGCGGGCACTGGTGGCGGCGCGGGGACCTTTGGGGGCCGGCGAATTGGTGCACGCCACCCGTGAACGCGCCTGGATCAACACGCCGCCGTCTTAGCTGTCTCAGCCGACGTAACCGGGCAGCGGGTCGTTAGTGGCGGCGCCCCAGGCCCGGGCGCGCAGCGCCGCATCCAGGGCCGCGTCAATCGCCGTCTCGGTGGCTTTGCCGCCGGCCTCCGTCACGCCGGCCAACTCCGTCTCCTCCACCCGCAGCCACACCTGCTGCGCCCAAGTGACGTCCAGCGACGTGGCCTGGTCCGCGGCCTCGGTGGGGGCGGCGTAGGCCGCCAACCGGGTGTCCTCCCCGCCCAAGGCCACCGAGGCGCCGACCAGCGCCTTGGCGTAGGCCGCATCAACCTCGGCGCGGGCGCGGGCTGCATCCGACGCACGCGCCCCAACCTCCTCCAGCGCGTAGCGGGCCGCGTCGTAGGCGGCCAGCAGATCGCCGGGCAGCGCTGCGGGCAGGGCGGCCGCATCGCGTCCGGCCGCCACCACCGCCTGCCCGTCCAACCGGGCGGCCTCCAGCGACCAGGCCACCGCCAGGGCCGCGTAGAGGCGGGCCGTGGCGGACTCGTCACAGGCGGCCGCCGCCCCGCGTGCGAGGGACGCCCCATCGGTCAGGGCCGTCACTAGGTCGGCCGTATCGGCATCCGCTGCCGCCGAGGGCACCGGTGCCACGGTCTGGTAAGTGGTGGGCACCGGTGTGGCCCAGGGATCCCACACTCCGCCCAGAGCCTCCAACTGGGTGGCGGCGTTCGCGACTATCGTCTCGATCGTCGCGGATTGCTCGACCGCCGCGGAGGCGGAGACCACCTGCGCCGTCGAGGCGATCAATGCCGCCTGCCTGGCCAGGGAGTCTCGCACCGCCTGCTGAGCGGGCACCGTCGGCAGTGAGGCGGGGGAGCCCTCGCCCACCCGCAGGCTGCAAGCACTGGTGGCGGCCACCGCCACCACGAGGGTGAATGCGCCCGCACGGCGCAGCAGCGCCCGCCGGGGGGCCACCCGGCCGCGAGCCGCCGGCGACGCATGGACGCGACTGGTGCGATGTGCGGCAGGCTCGGCGGAATCAATGGCGGGCGTCGGTGTCACATGGTCATCTTCGCACGGACGGGTAGCATGGACCCGATCAACCGATCCGACTCTAAGCGACTAAACACAATCAGCCCCCACCGGGCCCATCACGGGGAGGAACCTCGACATGACCGACGCGCCCGACCGGAACCGGGAGCAGAATCTGCGGCAGCTGCTGACCCCTCTCGTCGAGGAGGTCGGGCTCTACCTGGAGGACGTGCGTCTGGTCAGGGCCGGCAGGTACACCACCCTGCGGGTGGTGGTCGATCTCCCCGACGGCCCCGGCGATCTCGACCTGAACGCTCTCGGGGATGTCACCCGGGTGATCTCTGACGCCGTTGACGAGGCCGATCCGGTGTCCGGCCAGTACACGCTGGAGGTCTCCACCCCCGGAGCCGAGCGGGAGCTGCGTTCGCCCCGTCAGTTCCGCCGCGCCGTCGGCCATCGGGTCGCGCTCACCATCGGCGCCGGCGAGCAGGAGTCCACCCTTGAGGGGGAACTGACTGCCGCGGAGGGGACCACCATCACCATCACCGTGGATGATGTGCCGCACGCCATCGAGATGGCGGATGTGACCGCCGCTCGCATGGTCGTGCGCATCTGAGCGATGGTCCGGCGCCCGCAGGACACCACCGACCGCCCCCAATAGGACGAGACGACACAGAGGAACTCAGGAATCATGGACATCAACATGCCGGAGCTACGAGGCGCAGCCGATGAGTTGGGCATTGATCTGGACAACCTGCTGCCGGCCATTGAGGACGCCATTCTCGGTGCCTACAGCAAGGTCCCCGGTGCCATCCGCGGCGCTCACGTGGAGATCGACCGCCGCAGTGGGCACATGACCGTGCTCGCCCCCGAGGTCGATGAGAATGACGAGCCCACCGGCGAGTACTTCGACGACACCCCCGACGACTTCGGCCGTATCGCCCAGGCCACGGCCCGCTCTGTGATCGTCCAGCGCATTCAGGACCGTCGCGACTTCGAGGTTCTGGGCGCCTTCAAGGACAAGGCCGGTGAGCTCATCTCCGGCACCGTGGAGCAGGGCCGCGACCCGCGTCTGGTCTATGTGCGCCTGGACGGAGAGCACGAGGGCATCATGCCTCCACACGAACAGGTGCCCGGCGAGCGCTACCGGCATGGCGACCGCATCCGCGCCTACGTCACCGAGGTCTCCCGCGGACCCAAGGGCGCGCAGATCATCCTGTCGCGCACCCATCCGGGCCTGGTGCGCAAGCTATTCGAGCGCGAGGTGCCCGAGATCACCTCCGGGGACGTGGAGATCGTCTCCATCGCCCGGGAGGCCGGGCATCGCACGAAGGTGGCTGTGACTGCGCGCCAGCGCGGCGTGAACGCCAAGGGCGCCTGTATCGGCCCTATGGGGCAGCGGGTGCGTGCGGTTATGGCCGAGCTGGGTGGAGAGAAGATCGACATCGTCGACTACTCCGAGGATCCGGCGCGTTTCGTCGCCAACTCGCTGTCTCCCGCCCGGGTCTCCTCCGTCACCGTGCTGGACGCCGATGAGCACGCCGCCCGCGCGATCGTCCCCGACTTCCAATTGTCGCTGGCGATCGGAAAGGAGGGGCAGAACGCTCGTCTGGCTGCACGGCTCACGGGCTGGAAGATCGATATCCACGCGGACACCGAGTCCGGCGAGATCGCCCCCGGCCGCGATTCCCGCGCCGACGACGTGACTGGTCCCTCAACCCCCGGCACCCAGGACTGACGCCCAGTCCCGCTACACTTTCTCTTGGCCTGCCTGTGGGTGAGCGCCGGGTCCCAGCTCGACGCACCACAGGCCGGACAGTCGAGAACGAGCGGAAGGACGCGACCAGCCGGTGGTCAACACCTCTCACGTGCCCGAACGCACCTGCATCGGCTGCCGCGGCAAGGCCCCTCAGGTGCACTTGCTGCGCCTGGCCCTGACGGACAGTGGCGAGCTGGCCGTCGACGCCCGGGCCCTCATGCCGGGGCGTGGCGCATGGATCCATCCGGACCCGGGATGCGTCGATCTCGCCGAGCGCAGGCGCGCCTTCGGGCGCGCGCTGCGCATGCGGGGCTCACCCGATGTGACCCCGGTGCGCGACTGGGTCGGCCTCCACGGGGCGGACAGGGGCCGCGCACAATCACCGTCCCCGACCGGGGAACGGCAGACCGATAGCAAAGGCGGGTAGGAAGCTGATGGGCACCCGATGAGTACCCGGCGATGAGCTGCCTCTACTAGCGCCCACCCTGTCCGGGGTGGGCAACCGGACAGGAGAAAAGTGGCAAAACCACGCGTTCATGAGCTCGCGAAGGAGCTCGACCCCAGTGGCAAGAAGATCACCTCCAAAGTGATTCTGGCCTGGCTCAAGGATCAGGGGGAGTTCGTCAAGGCGGCGTCCTCCACCGTCGAGCCTCCCGTCGCTCGCCGCGTCCGCGAGCATTTCGCCGCGCAGGACGGCGAGACCAAGTCCCCGAAGCCGGCTGCTCCTAAGCAGGCGGCGCCTACGCCCAAGCCCGCCGCGAAGCCGGCCGCACCCAAACCGGGCTCCGTACCCAAGCCTGCCGCCGCCACGCCGAAGCAGGCGGCGCCTACGCCCAAGCCCGCCGCGAAGCCGGCCGCACCCAAACCGGGCTCCGCGCCCAAGCCTGCCGCCGTCACGCCGAGGCCCGGTGGCACGCCCAAGCCGGGCGCCCCCAGACCCGAGCATCCGAGTCCCGGTCCGCGCGCCCCGCAGCCAGACCCGGCTCCTAGTGCCGATCGGTCTGCGCGTCCGGCCGCCCCCACGCCGGGACCGCGCCCGAGCGCGCCCACGCCCGGACCGCGTCCCGGCGGCCCGCGGCCGGGTAACAATCCGTATGCGACCTCGCAGGGTATGCCGCGGCCCGGCGGCTCCGGTCGTGGTCGAGGCAAGGGTTCCCGCTCGGGCGGCCCGCGGCCGGGTAACAACCCGTATGCGACCTCGCAGGGTATGCCGCGGCCCGGCGGCTCCGGTGGTTCCGGCGGTGGGCGCCCGCAGGGTTCCCGATCCGGTCAGGGCGGTCCCCGCCCCGGCCCGCGTCCCGGTGGTTCCGGCGGTGGGCGTCCGCAGGGCCCCCGTTCTGGTCAGGGCGGTCCCCGCCCGGGGCCGCGTTCGGGAGGTCCGCGCCCCAACCCCGGCATGATGCCGGGACGGTCCTCGGTTGGACGCCCCGGTGCACCGGCACGAGGCGGTCAGGGCGGCCGTGGTGGTCGTCCGGGTTCCGGCGGTCGGGGTGGCTCCACCGGCGGTCCGCGCGGCGGCTTCGGCGGTCCTCGTGGGGGCCGTGGCGGCCGTGGCTCCACGCAGGGCGCCTTCGGCCGCGGCGGCGGTGCGCCTCGTGGACGCAAGTCGCGTAGGGCCAAGCGCCAGGAATTCGAGCAGCAGAGTGCGCCGACGATCGGCGGTGTCGTCGTCCCCCGCGGCGATGGCTCCACCCCGGTGCGTGTGCGGCAGGGTGCCACGCTGACGGACCTGGCCGAGAAGATCAACGCCAACCCGGCGGCGTTGGTGACCGTGCTGTTCCACCTGGGTGAAATGGCCACGGCCACCCAGTCCCTGGACGAGGACACCTTCGCGCTGCTGGGCGCCGAGCTCGGCTATGACGTGCAGATCGTCTCTCCCGAGGATGAGGACCGCGAGCTGCTGGAGTCCTTCGATATCGACCTGGCGGCCGAGGAGGCCGGCGAGGACGACGCCGAACTGGAGCCCCGCCCGCCCGTGGTCACCGTCATGGGTCACGTCGATCACGGTAAGACCAAACTGCTGGACGCGATCCGCTCCACGGATGTAGTCGCTGCCGAGGCCGGCGGCATCACCCAGTCCATCGGCGCCTATCAGGTGCGCGTCCACCTGGGTGAGGAGACCCGTCCGATCACTTTCATCGACACCCCCGGTCACGAGGCCTTCACCGCCATGCGTGCCCGCGGTGCGGAGGTCACCGACATCGCCATCCTGGTGGTCGCCGCTGATGACGGGGTCATGCCGCAGACCGTGGAGGCCCTCAACCACGCCCAGGCGGCCGGTGTGCCAATCGTGGTGGCTGTCAACAAGATCGACAAGGAGGGCGCCAACCCGGAGAAGATCCGCGGTCAGCTCACCGAGTACGGTCTGGTCCCTGAGGAATACGGCGGAGACACCATGTTCGTGGACATCTCCGCCAAGCAGCGCACCAACATCGACGGTCTGCTGGAGGCGGTCCTGCTCACCGCCGACGCCGCCCTGGAGCTGCGTGCCAATCCGGATTCCGATGCCCGTGGTGTCACCGTGGAGGCGAAGCTGGATCGCGGCCGCGGTGCTGTTGCCACCGTCTTGGTGGAGCGCGGCACGCTGCACGTGGGCGACCCGATCGTCGCCGGTAGTGCCTACGGGCGCGTTAGGGCCATGTTCGACGAGTACGGCAACGCGCTGGAGGAGGCCGGGCCCGCCCGGCCCGCCCAGGTACTGGGATTGACCAACGTACCCAGTGCCGGCGACTCCTTCATCGTTGCTCCCGACGATCGCACCGCCCGGCAGATTGCCGACCGGCGCGAGGCTGCCGGGCGTGCCGCGGAACTGGCCAAGCGTCGTAAGCGCGTCTCGCTTGAGAACCTCTCCGATGTTCTCAAGGAGGGCAAGGTCGACACCCTCAACCTCATCCTCAAGGGCGACAGTTCGGGTGCGGTCGAGGCGCTGGAGGACTCACTGCTCAAGATCGACGTCGGCGACGAGGTGGCGCTGCGAGTCATCCACCGCGGTGTGGGTGCTGTCACCCAGAACGACGTCAACCTGGCTACGGTCGATTCCGCCGTCATCATCGGCTTCAACGTGCGCCCGGCGGTACGGGTGGCCGAACTGGCCGACCGTGAGGGCGTGGACATGAAGTTCTACACGGTCATCTACAACGCGATCGAGGACGTTGAGGCGGCCATGAAGGGCATGCTCAAGCCGATCTACGAGGAGGTCGAGTTGGGCACGGCCGAGATCCGCCAGGTCTTCCACTCCTCGAAGTTCGGGTCGATCGCGGGCTCGATCGTCCGCTCGGGCGTCATCAAGCGCGGAGCCAAGGCCCGCCTGGTGCGCGACGGCGTGGTGGTGAACGGCGACCTCGCGGTCGAGACGCTGCGCCGCGAGAAGGACGACGTCACCGAGGTCCGCGAGGGTTACGAGTGCGGTATCAACCTCTCCTACCGTGACATCGCCGAGGGCGACGTCATCGAGACTTGGGAGATGCGCGAGAAGCCCCGCGACTGACAATCCAACCGGATCGGCGGGTCCGGTACTGCCCGGCTCGTCGCCCGATCTGAGCGCCGGTGCCGCTGTACCCCATGGGAGCAGCGGCACCGGCGTCGCCCGTTTCTGAGCGTCGCGGTCTCAGGTCTCGGGCGAGGACTTGGATGAGACGGGCCGCCCGCTGGCGCGGAATCCGAACCATAGTGCGCCTAACAGCATCACTATGAGCGCACCTGTAAGTTCGGGGCAGTCGGCCAGGAGCACATGCGCTCCTGGCACCGCGGTGGTCACCGCGGCGGCAAAGACGGCTCCCAGAGTCCAGGCGGTGAGAGCCAGTAGGACTACGCTCCACGCCAGGCACCACCTGCGCCGTGCCGGCTCAGACAATGTTGGAACTATCGTGACCAGATACGACACTGCGAGGACCGACAGGGCGACGCCGAGCGGGCGACTCAGCCACTGCAGCGGGTAGTCGATGGCGATCAGTTGCGAGTAGCAAGCAACCAGTGCGATCACCACCGCCATTACCCGGGTGATGGCGAAGAAGATCAACTGACCACGTGTAGAGGAGGCGTCTACGAACACCGACATCTGATCGCCTCCCTGGGCACACCCGCCAACGTAAACAGGATATAGTGAGAGATGGGCCACAGTCGATGCTGTTGCCTCACATCACGTATCCGCCGGTTCGGGCGCTTTACTCGCGGTTTCAGCGCTCGCCCAGGTGCGGGCGCCGCGCCAGCTGACGCAGAAGGTCGCTTACGAATACGACCACCGCCACCCACACCAACGCGGTCGAGATCCAGCGTGCCGGCGAGATCTCCTCGTGGAACACCGCCCAGGCCAGCAGGAACTGCATGACCGGGGTGATGTACTGGCTCAGCCCCACGATCGAAAGGGGCACCCGGCGCGTGCCCGCGGCGAACAGCAGCAGCGGCACCGCAGTCACCGGGCCGGCCAGCATCAACCCGGCCGCCAGCGCCCCGGACGCCGTCGTCCCCTGCAAGGCGCCCTGCCCGCCCGTGTACAGCCAGGCGAAGTAGGCCAGGGCCACCGGCGTCATACAGCCGCTCTCCACCGTCAGGCCGGTGAGCGCATCCACCCGCGCGCCCACACGCTTCTTCACCAGCCCGTACAGCCCGAAGCTGAAGGCGAGCGACAGGGAGATCCATGGCAGCGAGCCCTGTGCCACCACCAGCACGGCGATCGCCACTACCGCAATGCCCACGGCGACCCCCTGCGCCGGCCGCAGCCGCTCACCCAGGAAGACCGCCGCGAGTACCACCGTCACCAACGGGTTGATGAAGTACCCCAGCGCCGCATCGGCAGTGCGATCGGAGTTGACCGCATAGACGTAAACCAGCCAGTTGACCGACACCAGCAGGCCCGCGAGCCCGAGGGTGCCGAGGATCCGTGGTGCGGTGAGTGCCGCGTGCAGCGCGGGCCAGGATCTCCGCAACGAGGTCAATCCCAGGCAGGTGACCAGCGTCCATACCAGCCGATGCCCGATGATCTCCACGCTGCCGGCGGCCTGCAGAAGATGGAAGTACAGCGGGAACGTGCCCCACAGCAGGTAGCAGCCGAGCACCATCGCCACACCAGAGGCGTCCTCGCCGGGAGACCTGTGCCAGGCGGGGGAGCGGGAAGCTGTGGCAGCGGGCGGCGGCTTGGGCGTGGGGGAGGAGGCGTTCACGTGGGGCGGTCCTGTTCGGGTGGCTCGGGTGGACAAGCACTTGTGTGAGGATAAACCCGATGCACGGTGACTGCCGCTTGGGCCACTTGTTCGGCGTCTACCTGGCGATCGGGCTGCCGGTGGTGCACAATGGTCCGTCCGCCGGTTCCAGGTGTGTGGGCGCACCGCATCCGCAGCCGTTGCCGGCAGCCGTCCGCGTACGTCTTCAGTGTTAAGGAGTCCTCATGGCCGACGCAGCCCGCGTCCGCAAGGTCGCCGACCACATTCAGGAAACCGTCGCTCGTCTTCTGCAGGGCAGGATCAAGGACCCCAGGATCGGTTTCATCACCATCACCGACGTGCGCGTGACCGGGGACCTGCAGCAGGCGACTGTTTTCTACACCGTCTACGGCACCGATGAGGAGCGGGAGGACACCGCTGCCGCACTGCGCTCGGCCACCGGCCTGATCCGTTCTGAGGTCGGTCGTGCGCTCGGCATCCGCCTGACCCCCGCGATTGTCTTCCAGCCGGATTCGCTGCCCGCCCAGGCTCAGGCCCTTGAGGACGCCCTGACCAAGGCGCGCGCCCGCGACGAGGAGATCGCGCGCACCTACGCGGGCGCTCAGTACGCCGGCGAGGCCGATCCCTACCGTCACGACGATGTAGACGAGCAGACCGCAGACCCGGACAACCACGAGCCGACCGAAGCAGGGAGCGGTGAGGAGGAGGCCGGGGCGTGAACCGACACGCAGGTGGTCCCGGAGGACGCCGCATCGACGTCCCGCGCGGCCTCGTCACAGCCCCCGACGGACTGCTTCTACTCGACAAGCCGGCCGGCATCACCAGCCACGACGCGGTCGCCATGACCCGGCGCCTGGCCGCCACCCGTAAAGTCGGCCATGCCGGCACCCTGGACCCCATGGCCACCGGCCTCCTGCTGCTCGGCATCGGCCGTGCCACCCGCTTCCTGACTCACCTGGTCGGTGCGGACAAGACCTATGGAGCCACCGTCCGCCTGGGGCAGACCACGCTCACTGAGGACGCCGACGGCGAGATCACCGGTTCTTGCGGCTGCACGGCCGAGTCCGGCCTTACCGCCCGGATCGATGCGGCCCTGTCCGGACTCACCGGGCCGATCATGCAGGTGCCCTCGTCGGTATCAGCTATCAAGGTCGATGGCGTGCGTTCTTATGCGCGCGTGCGTGACGGCGAGGACGTCACTCTGCCGGCCCGCCCGGTCACCATCCATGGACTCATCCGCACCGGTGATCCGCGGCCCGCCACATCCGTAGACGGCACCGCGGTGGTTGATCTCGACCTGGAGGTGCACTGCTCCTCAGGCACCTACGTGCGCGCTCTGGCCCGCGATCTCGGGGCCGCCCTGGGCTGCGGTGCGCACCTGACTGTCCTGCGGCGCACCGGAGTCGGGCCCTTCACGGTCGCTGAGTCCGCTGCCGTGGAGTCCCTGGCCGCCACAGTCGGGGCTGGGCAGGGCCTGCCGGTAATGCCCTTGGTGGAGGTTGCGCGGCGCTGTTTCTCCGCTGTCGCCCTGAAGGCGGATGAGGCCCGGGCACTGCGCTTCGGGCAGGCGCTTCCCGCCGAGGTGCTCGACCGGGCGCGGGTTCCGCAGCAACCGGCCGGCCCCCAGGCTGTGGGAGGGGGCGCGCCCCACGTGGCGGCCGGGTTCGACCCGGCGGGCGGGCTCGTGGCACTGTTGACTCTCAAGCGCGGAAGCACCCGCCCCGTACTCGTACTTCCCGAAGCGTCGACAAATACGTCCGAATAAGATCATGACCAGCCGTGAACGCGGCGGAGCGCCCAATTGCAGGAGACACCCTTGAACCAGACCATATGCGGCCGTGCCTGGCACGGCCTCGAGGCCGCGGACTGAGACGGGTATCGCGGTGGAGATCTGGTACGGCGCGGAGCAAGTGCCCGCTGATCTGAAAGACCCGGGCGGCCCCGGCAGCGTGGTCACCGTCGGCGTCTTCGACGGCGTTCATCGCGGCCACCAGGCGATTCTCGCTCGCGTCGTCGAGCGGACTCGACTTGCGGCCGGTCCCGGGGGCCGGCGCCCTCGGGCCATTGCCGTCACCTTTGATCCGCACCCGGCCGCGGTGCATCGTCCGCAGGCCCGGCTGTCCATGATCGCCTCCCTCGCGGACCGGCTGGAGTCACTGGCGGGCACAGGCCTGGACGCGGTGCTCGTGGTGCATTACACCCTTGAGTTCGCCGATCAGGAGCCGGAGGAGTTCGTGCGCGACTGGTTGGAGGGCCTGCTGGGGGCTAAGGCGATCGTGGTCGGCGACGACGTGCGCTTCGGGCGCGGCAACAGCGGGGACGCCGACACCCTGCGGCAGATCGGGCGGGCCGACGGCATTGATGTGGAGATCGTCGCCGATGTACTGGCCCCCTCAGGCCGCCGCTGGTCCTCCACCTGGGTGCGTCGGCTGCTGCAGGAAGGTGATCTGCGCGGCGCCGCGCATGTCCTCGGCCACGTTCACCGCCTGCGGGGAACGGTCATTCACGGGCACCGCCGTGGCCGCGAACTCGGCTTCCCCACGGCCAACCTGGATGCGGCCACCGCCGGTGTGGTCCCGCCCGACGGCGTCTACGCGGGTTGGCTGGTGCGATCCCCTAAGGCGGGTGTCGTCGGTGGGGCGGCGGGGGAGGAGCGGCTGCCGGCCGCCATCTCCATCGGCACTAATCCAACCTTCGACGACGTACCCGACCGTACCGTTGAGGCGCATGTGCTCGGTCGTGCGGACCTGAACCTGTACGGGGAGGTCGTGGTCATCGAGCTGGTGGAGAGGCTGCGCCCCATGCTCGCCTTCGACGGCCTGGAACCACTGCTGGCCCAGATGCGCCAGGACGTGCTCGACACCGCCGCCGTGCTGGGGGTGCCCGTGCCCGGGCCCATCCGTCCCGAGGATGTCACCGCCGTCTGAGTTCCGGGTGCCACACACGAATTGTCTGCGAGACTCGGGCTGCCCTTTCCTGGCCGGACCTGCTAGCGTGGAATGGCCGCGCCCCAGTGATGTGCTCGGCATCTCCTACCCGCCCCGCCGCGCTAACAGCCCACCAGATCGGTTGGACCTGTTGCAGGCGGATCTGCATGACTCAAGGAGGATTCATGCCCAAAACCGTGGATTACGAGGCGTTGGCCGTAGATATCCTGGACCGGGTCGGCGGCGAGGCGAACGTCGCTCAAGTCGTTCACTGCGCCACCCGTCTCCGCTTCAATCTCAGGGATACGTCCAAGGCGGACAGGGAGACGATCAGCACCCTGCCCGGCGTGGTGACTGTGGTGGAGTCGGGTGGGCAGTTCCAGGTGGTCATCGGCAATTCCGTACCCAAGGTGTTCGCCGGGCTGCCCGCCTCGCTGCGCGAATCCGAACGCGACGATGGCGAGGTGGGCGGGGCCGGTGGGAATATCCTGTCCAGGGCCGTCGACATCCTGTCCTCCCTGTTCACCCCGATCCTCGGGCCCCTGTGCGCGGTCGGTATCCTCAAGGGCCTGCTGCTGATGACGGTCGCCCTGGACTGGGTCTCCGCCACGTCCACCACCTACCAGATCTTCTACGGCATCTCCGACTGCTTCTTCCTGCTTCTGCCGGTCTACCTGGCCGTCACCTCCGCCAGGAAGTTCCGCGTCAACCAGATGACGGCGATCACCATCGCCGCCGCGATGCTCTACACGCAGTTCGGCACCATCCAGATGCCGATCGACGGCGAGTTGGCCGACACCAATCTGCGTGCCTGGGGGCAACTGGGAAACGTGATCAAGTTCTTCTTCATCCCCGTCAATCTGCAGTCCTACACCTCCACGGTCATCCCCATCATCATCGCAGTATGGCTCGCCGGTTATGTGGAGCGGCTCGGCAACCGGATCTTCCACGAGTCGCTGCGCAACTTCCTGACTCCGCTGCTGGTACTGGTGGTCATCGTCCCGATCACCCACATAGCTCTAGGCCCGGCCGGGGTCTGGCTCGGTGAGGGCATCGCCGCCGTACTACTGGCGATTTACAACTTCGCGCCGTGGCTGGCGGGCATTGTGCTGGGCGCACTGTGGCAGGTCCTGGTCATCTTCGGAGCGCACTGGGGCCTGGCCCCGGTGTTCATCAACAATCTGACCACTCAGGGCTACGACCCGCTCAAGGCCCTGATCTTCGCGCCTGTTCTGGCCCAGGCCGGCGCTGCTCTCGGCGTGTTCCTGCGTGCCCGCTCGGCCAGGACCAAGGCGCTGGCGGGTTCCGCCGCCGTCGCCGGCATATTCGGCATCACCGAGCCCGCCATCTACGGCGTCAACCTGCCCCGCAAGCGTCCATTCATCATCGGTTGTGTCGGCGGAGCGCTCGGGGGCGCATTCGCCGGTGCCACCCACACGCTGGTGTACGGCACTGGTGCGGCGTCGGTGCTGACTCTCCCGATCGGCTTCGGCAGTGTCGACGGCGGCCCCTCCACTTTCCGGTGGCTGCTCTTGTCTACCGTGATCGGCTTCCTGGTGGGCGTGATCGGCACCTTCTTCTTCGGTTTGTCCAAGTCCGAGCGCGACAAGGACATTGCTGCCTGGGAGGCCGAACTCGACGAGTCCGAGGACGAGCAGCCCGTACCGGCGGGGACAGTGGTGATGGCTGCTGCCGACGGAGCCGTGCCGATCGTTGAGGACTTGGAGATTCTCGCGCCGGTTTCCGGACGGGCCGTGGCCCTGTCGGACGTGGCAGATGCGGCCTTCTCCTCCGGCGCCATGGGTCAGGGACTGGCGGTGCTCCCCGCTGACGGCACCGTGACCGCACCCATCAGCGGGGAGGTCATCGTGTCCATGGGACATGCCTTCGGAATCCGTGCATTCACCGGTGCCGAGGTGCTGGTGCACATCGGCCTGGACACCGTGAGGCTCGAGGGGGCGCCCTTCACCCAGGTGGTAGCTCAGGGTTCTCAGGTCAAGGCCGGGGACGTCCTGGCCGTTGCCGACATGGAGGCGATCCGGGCCGCCGGATTGGACCCGACCACGATCGTCATCGTCACCGACGCCACCGCCTTCTCCAAGGTTAATCCCCTGGCCGACGGGCAGGTGGAAGCCGGCGACCCCCTGCTCATGGCGGTCCGTTGACGCCCGCGCGTCGCCTATGCCGCGCTTCCTCCGCCTGACACGAATCCCGACAAACAGCTAAGGAGTACGAATGCAGTATAGACAGCCGCCGCCCTTCCCCGAGACGTTCTTGTGGGGGGCCTCGACCTCCGCCTACCAGGTGGAGGGCGCCTGGGATGAGGATGGCAAAGGGCCGTCAGTACAGGATGTCATTGAACACCCCGAGGGCACCACCGACTTCAAGGTGACCGCGGACCACTACCACCATGTGGAGGAGGACGTGGCGCTGATGAAGCAGATGGGGTTGCGGGCCTACCGCTTCTCCATCGCCTGGACCCGCATCATTCCCGACGGCGACGGCCGGGTGAATCCGGCGGGGGTCGCCTTCTACCACCGTCTCATCGATGCCTTGCGCGATGCGGGTATTGAGCCGATCGTCACCATGTATCACTTCGACCTGCCACAGGCTCTTCAGGAGTTCGGCGGCTGGGCGAGCCCAAGAACCGTTACCGGCTTCGTCGAGTTCGCCCGCGTGCTTTTCAGCGAATACGGGGCCAAGGTGCGCTATTGGCTGACCATCAACGAGCAGAACATGATGATCATGCACGGCAAGATGCTCGGCACCACGCAGTTGGACGGCGATGCTGCCCGACGCGACCTGTACCAGCAGAACCACGGCATGTTCCTGGCACAGGCCCGTGTCATGATCCTGTGCCACGAGATGCTCCCCGAGGCGAAGATCGGGCCGGCCCCCAACATCGCCTACGTCTACCCCGCCTCCTGCAGACCGGAGGATGTTCTGGCCGCTGACGACCTCAACGCCATCCGCAACTGGCTCTACACCGACCTGGCGGTCAGGGGCCGCTACAACTCGACCGTGTGGGCGTACCTGGTGGAGAAGGGCTGGGCGCCTCAGATCCAAGCGGGAGAGATGGAGATCCTGGATGCGGCCAGACCAGACTTCCTGGCCTTCAACTACTACACCACCGCCACGGCGGCCGCCCCCACCGGAGACGCTTCGGATGAGTCCACACGGCCGGGAGACCAGCAGATGATCCGTGGGGAGATCGGCCTGTACAAGGGCGTGGACAACCCCAACCTGCCCCGCAACGCCTTCGGCTGGGAGATCGATCCGGTCGGTTTCCGCACCACCTTCCGGGCCCTTTGGGACCGCTATCATCTTCCGCTGCTGGTCACCGAGAACGGCCTGGGCGCGTTCGACACCTTGGCCGATGACGGCCGCGTCCACGACGACTACCGCATCGACTACCTGCGCCGGCACATTGAGCAGATGCGGCTGGCCCTGGCCGATGGCGTGGAGATACTCGGGTACTGCCCCTGGTCGGCCATTGACCTGGTCTCAACACATCAGGGCTTCCGCAAGCGCTACGGGTTCATCTATGTCAACCGCGACGAGTTCGACCTCAAGGACCTGCGGCGAGTACGTAAGGACTCCTCCTACTGGTATGAGAGCGTTATTGCTTCGCGCGGGGCGTCTGTGAATGAGGCGGCATCCGAGTACTTCGGATCCGAATCCTGACTGGGTGGTAGCGAAGCGGCACTGAACAAGCGGTGCTGAACGACGGCGGCGGCGCCGGGCCACACAATCCGGCCCCCGCCCCCCGGCCTCGGCCCGGGTTTGGGGGGGGGGTAGTGCCAGCCCCGGGG
>NZ_JAUMUL010000085.1 GCF_030530635.1 Actinomyces sp. | reverse complement strand
GCCCCAAACCCTCCACATTCGGTAGGGTTTCGGGCTCATGAGGACGTGTTCGACCAGCGCAGGTCGTTCTCGGGCTGATAGGGACGTGTTCGGGGCGGCGGGGTCGTTCTCGGGCGGGCAAGGACTCGTCGGGCCGGGCGGTGGCGTCGAGGACCAACCGGCGTCGTCGAACATCCCCCACCGACCCACCCGAACCGGCTCTTCGTACTCATGGCTGTGGTGGCTGGCGTGTTGCGGGGTGAAGGACGCGGCGAGCCTGCCGGTTCAACCGTGCCGGACCCGGCCGCACTTGGCTGCCTGCAACTCCGGTGCTTGGAAACGGGCCCATCTGCAACGCCGCTTTCCGGTTTGCTACGCCGCTTCGGGGTTAACAACGCCGGTTAACCGTCTGCTGAAGGCCCCCGCAGGTATACAGCAGAACGTTAAGTAGCGTTGTTAACGCCCAACCGGCACTCCAGACACCCCACCCCGTGTCATGTCTCAGGACATCGGCGACAGCTCTGCCGCAGCCCACCACAACCACCACACCCTCAAACCGGAAGAGCCAGTAATTCTGGTGACCTGCCGCTGGCCGGGAGTTGGTCGCCTGCCAGTGGCTCAGGTTTATTCGGCTGGGCAGCGCGGGCGTCCCCGCGGCGCGTGGGACGCATGAGGGCGTGCAGTCCGGCTATGTGGGAGAGCCAATGGCCGGTCCTCGCCTGTGGGACTTGCGCGAGGCCTGGAGTACAGTTTCCTGAGGGATTGTGACGATCGTTTCATCCGTTCGGGTGTGGGGCGGAGGGGGAGAGGTGCCGTCGATCGACCTTCCCGAATATGGGGACCACTTCTCGCTCAAGCACTTCAGCCTGCTCAATGCACTCCTGGGGGCCTTCAACGTAGCCGAGGTCGGCACGCCCGGCTACGTGCTGTCAAAGTACTTGCTGGAGCACTTCGATGACCTGCCCCGGCTGAACGTCTACGAGGTGGCCGAGGAATGCTCCATCTCGAGGTCGAGCATCCGCCGTTTCTGCAAGGCGATCGGCTTCGAGACCTTCACTGGGGTCAAGGCGGCCGCCTACGAATGGCAACTGCACTGGCGGTACTTCGTCGACTACGCGAACGAACCCGGGTTCGACGCCTACCTGTCTACGCGTATAGTCCGCATGCTCTCCGACATTCGTGATGTCGCGGCCTCCCGAGGGGTGCACGAGTTCGTGGAGGATCTGCACCGTGCGCGCGAGGTGGTGTGCCTCGCCTCAGACTTCTCATCCATGAGTGTGCGCGAGTTTCAACAGGCCATGCTCTACGGCGGCAAGCTCGTCCATGTCTTGACTGAGGGCTCCGGGGACCCGGCGATGCTCGAAGCAATCACCTCCAAGGATCTGATCGTGGTGGTGTCGGTGACCGGAAACTACGCCAAGGCGGCCTCTAAGCAGCTGCGAACACTGCGTGCACGCACCACGGTGCTGACCACCAACCGCTCGGCGGAGCTGCATCCCCTGTTCGACCGGATCATCTACCTCAGTAGCGAGGACCTCCAGGGACGCAGAAGCGTGTATTCGAAGTACGGGGTGAGCGTGTTCTTCGACCTGGTCTACAGCCAGTACACGCGGCGATACCTCGCCTCGGCGCCGGTGCGGCGCTCCCTCGAACCCGGCTGGCATCCCGGCGACGGCGTTCTGGACTGAGGGTGTGCGCACATGCCACGCGAGTAGGGAGGGAACTGCCGCATTGGGTGGAGATGGTTCCGCCGTCGCCGACGACGCCGACGACGGACAGCGGGGGTTCAGAATCTGAACCCCGAGGCTGGGCGGACCACTCCTAACTTTGAAGCACCACCACGCCGGTGCATTTCAAAGGAGATGGCACATGCACTACGACTGGAATCCCCGTTTTCCTGAGGGCTTCTTATTCGGCGCCTCCAGCGCCGCCTGGCAGGTTGAGGGCGCCACCACCGAGGGCGGCCGCACACCCGCGATCATCGACCTCAACTCACAGAAGAAGGCCCCGTTCGTGGATAACAAGTTCACCGCGGACCACTACCACCGCTACGGCGAGGACGTCGCGCTCATGAAGGAGTGCGGCCTGACCAGCTACCGCTTCTCGATCGCCTGGCCGCGTATCATCCCGGTCGCCGACGGCGCCGTGAACCCCAGCGGCATCGGCTTCTACGATCGGCTGATCGACGAGCTGTTGGCGGCCGGCATCACTCCGATCGTCACCCTGTACCACTACGACATGCCGGTGTGGGTCGAGGAGGAGCTGGGCGGCTGGCGGTCGCGCGAGATCATTCCCGCCTTCGCGCACTATGCGCGCACCTGCTTCGAGGTCTTTGGCGATCGCGTCAAGTACTGGCTCAGTATCAATGAGCAGAACATGCAGATCTGCTACGGCGACTGGCTCGGCGTATCCAAGGGCGTCGAGGACTGGTTCCGGGACAAGTGGCGAATCAACCACATTATGAACCTCTGCCAC
Source organism: Actinomyces sp. (assembly GCF_030530635.1). Classification (GTDB taxonomy): domain Bacteria; phylum Actinomycetota; class Actinomycetes; order Actinomycetales; family Actinomycetaceae; genus Actinomyces. The sequence continues at coordinate 7,735 of NZ_JAUMUL010000085.1, read as the reverse complement.
GCCACGGCCGTCAACCTGTGCCACGAAGTTGTTGACGGCGGCAAGATCGGCCCGGTTCCCGGCTACGTGCCGATCTACCCCGAGACCTGCCGCCCCGAGGACCAGATCGCCGCAATGAACGCGGAGGAGTTCACCGAGAAGATCTGGTGCGACACCTACGCCCACGGAGACTACTCGCCCTTCCTGTACAACTACTGGCGCAACCACGACATCGACCCGGATATCCGGCCGGGCGACATCGAGACGATGAAGCGGGCGAAGAGCGACTTCCTCGCGGTCAACTGCTACCGGTCCAATACGGCCAGGCACGCCCCGGCCGACGCCGAGCCGCAGGACTATCTGCTGAACGCGTCCGGTAAGAAGGGGGAACTCACTTTCCCGGTGGTTCCCGGCCAGTACGCCCTCACCCGCAATCCTTACGTCGAGTACACCGACTGGGACTGGGAGATCGACCCGGTCGCGATGCGCTACGCCCTGCGCTACCTCTGGGACCACTATCGGCTGCCGATGGTTATCACCGAGAACGGGCTGGGCGCCCACGAGTCCAAGAGCCCCGACGGGAAGGTCCATGATCCGCAGCGCTTGAACTACATCCGGGACAACCTCTACCAGATCGGCTTGGCCATTGAGGACGGCGTCGACGTCTTCGGCTATAACGCCTGGACCTTCACCGACCTGCTGTCCACCGGCAATGGGATGGCGAAGCGGTACGGCTTCGTCTTCATCGACACCACCGATGAGGAGCAGCAGGCGACCGATGACGTCTCCACCCTGGCCCTGACCCGCATACCCAAGGACTCCTACTACTGGTACCAGTCCTTCATTGCCTCCGGGGCGACGCAGTGGGGCAAGGAGATGAGCAACTGATGGGGGTAAAGGAGGACCGCATCGCGCTCAGCCGCGACCTGATCGAATACATGGGCGGCGAGGCGAATATCTTGGCGGCGGCTCACTGCTACACGCGTCTGCGCCTGACGGCAAGAGACGCGTCGAAAATCGATGAGGCCGCCATCACGGGTCGCGACGGGGTGCTGGGGCTGGTCAAGCGCAACGGCCAGTATCAGATCGTGATCGGCCCGGAGGCGACCGACCTGTACCACGAATTCGTGCAGCTCGGCGACTTCGAATCCGCCGGTGGCGTCGTCGACGAACAGGCCGCGGCGCAGGACGCCCACCACTCCGCGGGGAGCGACGAGGCGGGGGAGCAGGGACGGCGCGGCTGGATGACCACCGTCCTGGACTTCATCGGGGGCACGTTCTCACCGGTTATTCCTGTGCTGATCGCGGGCGGCCTGACCGGGGCCGTGCTGACGGTGCTGACGAACTTCTTCCACGTCGCCGACACCTCCGGCACCTACCAGGTCTTCTACGCCGTCAACCAGGCCGCCTTCTACTTCCTGCCGGTCTTCATCGGGTTCAGCGCCGCACGCAAACTCAACGTGGACGGCTACCTGGGTGCCTTCCTCGGCACGGTACTGCTGTACGAGACGATTAATGGGGCGGAAGAGCTGACCTTCGTGGGGCTCCCGGTAGCCCAGGTCACCTACAACACCACGGTGTTCCCGATCATTCTGGGCGTGCTGTTCATGAGCCTGGTGTACCGCGGATTCGGGCGCATTCTGCCCGGGGCGCTGCGCGCGGTCTTTCTGCCGTTGCTGACCATGCTGGTGACGGTCCCGGTGACGCTGCTGGCGCTGGGACCGATAGGCAACGTGCTCGGCGGCTGGCTGGCCACCGGCGTGACCGCGATCTACCACGCCGCACCGCCGCTGGCCGTGCTCACCATTGGGGCGACGACGCCGTTCCTGGTGTTCTTCGGCATGAACAATGCGCTTTACCCGGTGATCTTCGCCCTGTTCGATTCGGTTGGCGGCGATCCGCTGGTGATGGCCGGCATGCTGGCGGCGAACGTGTCCGTGGGCGCCGCCTGCCTCGCCGTGGGGCTCAGGTCCCGGCAAATCAAAACCAGGTCCGTGGCGATCTCCGCCGGCATCACCGGCCTGCTGGGCATTACCGAGCCGGGCGTCTACGGCGTCCTGTTCCCGCTGCGCCGCCCGTTGATCGCCGCCGTCATCGGCGGTGGCGCCGGAGGACTGCTGGCCGGCCTGCTGGGCACCACCCAGTACGTCATCGCCAGCCCGAGCTTCGCCTCACTGCCCGCCTACATCCCTGCCGACGGTTCAATGTCGAACTTCTACGGGGCGATCGGGGTGGCGGTCTTCTCGGTGGTGGTCGCCTTCGCCGCGGCATGGCTGCTCGGAACCGGGGAGAAGGCACGGGACTCCTAAAGCGGGGTAAGTGCCGGCGTTCCCGACGGCGCCGGAGCCACCCACGCCCGCCGCAGCGTCCGTTGGGGCATCCCCACCAGGCGCAGCAGCGACAGCACCCGGCGCCGCGCCAGCAGAGAGGAGACGGTGGATACCGCCAGCGCCGCCGTCGATACCCCCGCGGCGATGAGGATGCCGATATATCCCAGGGCCGCGAACTGGTTCTCCAACGCGGAGGCGGAGGTGACCACATTGTCGACCCGTGAGACCGGATAGTGGGTGATCACTCCCGGCGTCGAGTTCACCATGGCGGTGCGGGCGCGCTCCACCGAGGCCGCCTCGCCGTCGGTCGCGACCAGCAGCATGGCCGTGGCATCGGCCTCGGGCACGGTATACGGCCGCGGATCGGCGGCCTCGTTGAGGAGCCAGTCCCAGCCGACGCTGACCCACTCCGAGTCCTCGACCGCCCCCGGGGAATCGGCGTCGAGGGCGCCCAGGGCGCGGGCGTCCTCCGTCCGCAGCGCCAGCCGCATGGAGGCGTCCTCGGAATCACCCGTCGCGTCCGGGGCGATGGCGACGGCGGTCACGCCCTCGACCTGCGCGATCCGGTCCGCCACCTGCTCGAGCTCGGCTGCGGCGTCGGGCTCGGGCAGCGTGTACAGCGTCGTCGGTGCCAGATAGCCGCGGCCCTCGCGCAGCTCCGGGGTGCCGGCCGCGGCGGTGATGGCGACTGCGAACAGGGTCACCGCGTACACGGCGACGACGAGGCCGCCGACGGCGCGGAAGGTCGCCCGGGGATGCTGGACCATCCTGCCCAGACCGATCACCTGCGCCGCGTTGCGGGCGCGGCGCTGCGCCAGGCGAGCGGCCCATGAGGTCAGCAGGGGGCCGGCCCACAGCAGCCCCAGCATGGTCAGCACGAATGAGGCCACCAGCAGTTGGCCAGTGGGCATGAGGGCGGCCCACCCCGAGCCGGATGCGACGGCGCTGGTGAGAATGTGCACCGTCGTCAGTCCCGCCAGGCCCAGCAGCAGGGGCAGGAGGGAACGCAGCCGCGGCGGGTGTTCGCGGCGCTCGCGGGAGGCACCCAAGGGGCCGATGTCGGCCCGCAGCGTCGTCCACCAGGTCACTGCCGCCGCCATCAGGGGGACGGCGACGACGGTCGCGCCGATGACTCCCGGCGAGGTCAGCAGATCGCGTGGGAAGAAGGTCGAGGAGCCGATCTCAAGGCGCGCCGCCAGCGGGATGAGGAGGAGATACAGGATGACGCCGAGCACTGCTCCCAGCAGGGCCGTCACGGCGGTCTCCGCCGCGGCGATCCGCGCTACTCGCCCGGGAGTGGCGCCGATCAGCCGCAGGGTGGCGAAGCGCTCGGCGCGTTGTGCCGCGCCGAGACCGGTGACGATGGCGATCAGCTCCAGTACGCGTGACTGCTCCACCCCGAGCACCAGCACCAGGGAGTCCGGCCCCTCGATGGCGTCGTCGGACAGGACTCCCACGCGCTCGCCGTAGCGCTCGCCCAGCTGGTCGGCGGGCACGGCATCGATGAGCTCGGCCAGGGCGGGGGAGGCGAGGTACTGGCCCGGGCGGGGGACGACGGCGGAGCCGGGGATCCGCACTCGGGTGTCCGGTGTGGCGGCAACCATCAGGATGGTGATCAGGTGATCCTCGTAGTGGTCGGTGGCTGATACGGCGGCGGCCGTCTCCGGCGTTAAGACGGTGTCCTCCTCAAGTTCCTGCATCGCCCCCGGGTTTGTCAGCATCAGGTCGGTCCAGGTGGAGCGCTCGGAGCGCTGCCCGAAGGCCTGGGCGGCGGCGGCCAGTAGCAGGAAGAGCGCGACGCCGATCATGACGCCCGCCGTAATACCCGCAAGACGGCGGCGAGCGGCGCGGTCTCCGGCTACCACCAGGCGGGTCAGGGGGAGCGTGCTCATCGTGCCTGCTCCTCGCCGTCGGGCCGGGCTGCGGCGAGCAGCCCGTTGTTGAGGCTGACGCGCCCGTCGCGGATGATCACCTCGCGGTCGGCGTAGGCTGCGATGCGGGCGTCGTGGGTGACGATCACCAGGGCGGAGTGCGCCGCACGCGCGGCCTTGAGCAGGGCGCCCATTGTCTGCTCGGCGGCCAGGGAGTCCAGGGAACCGGTGGGCTCGTCGGTGAACAGGATACGCGGCGAGGTGGCCAGGGCGCGGGCGACGGCGACGCGTTGGGCCTGCCCGCCCGAGAGCTGGGTGGGCAGTTTGCGTTCGTGGTCGCCCAGGTCGAGGGCCGACAGTTGGGTGTGGGCGCGTTCTAGGGCTTTCCGGCGCGAGGTCCCTGCCAGCAGCAGTGGCAGTGTCACGTTGTCCAGCGCCGATAGGTCAGGCAGGAGCTGACCGAACTGGAAGATGAAGCCGAACTCGGCCAGGCGCAGGCGGGCGCGGTCGGCTTCATTGAGGGCGGCGATGTCGCGGCCGCCGTAGTGCACGCTGCCGGCGTCGGGCGTCAGCACTCCCGCCAGCACGTGCAGGAGCGTGGACTTGCCCGAGCCGGAGGGGCCGGTGATGGCCAGGACCTCGCCCGTGGCGATGTCGAGGTCGATGCCGCGCAGGGCGTGCGTGGTGCCGAAGGTGAGTTTCAGTCCGCGCGCCTGCACGATCGCCTCGGGTACCGAGGCGGGGGAGGATGTGGGGGAAGCGACTGGGGCGGCCGAAGCGTTCGGTGTGGAGGATGCGGTGCTCATGCCCGGACCTCCCGGCGCAGCTCGTTCAGGCGGGCGGCGGTCAGGTCGATCCAGTGCAGGTCCGCCTCCAGGTGGTACAGGGCGTGGTCGGCGATGAGGATCGTGTGCAGGTCTGCCCCCTCCTTGCGGCGGGTGAGTTCGCGCATGCGGGCGGTGTGGGCGGCGCGTTGCAGGTCCAGGAGGTGCTCGGCGTCGTCGTCGAGCAGGAGCGCGATGATGGTCTTGGCGAACAGGTCCGCCTGGATGGAGTCGGAGGGGACCTCGGGGCTGCGGATCCACTCCTCGACGGCGGCGCGGCCGGCCTTGGTGATTTCGTAGCGCTTGCGCTCCGGGCCGGCGCCGGTTTCGGCCCCGGTCTGGACGATGAGGCCGTCGCGCAACAGACGGGCGAGGGTGGCGTAGACCTGGCCGAAGGCGAGCGGTTTGGTGTCGGCGAACCAACGGTCCCAGTGCGTCTTGAGGTCGTATCCGTAGCCGGGGCCGGTGCCGAGCAGCCCGAGGAGGGTGAGGCGGGTGTCCATGAGCGGGACTATACACGCAGTGTATACCTGTGGTGTGTAGTGCTAGGAGTGTGGCGGTTATCGCTACCCTGCTCGTGGTGCCGCGACGCGCAGCTGGACGGGTAGTGGAGCTACCGGTCCGTCACCCACCCAGCCTCGTAGATAGGCGTCTTCTTCTGGCGATGTGCGACGCTAGTGCGGAGCGGGCGCCTCGTGCTGAGCATCGGCGGGCCTGGTGTGAAGTATTCTGCGCGCTTGTCCGATCGATTCCCCGATCCACCAAGTTGCGATGAGTGCCAGGGGCGTTGCGGCCATCAGAGAGAAGTCGTTGCCCGCGAGTGCGAGCCGCGGCTCACCGGGCCATGCCGCCGCAGCGGCGAGGAGAACCGCGATGGTGAGGTTCCTGCCGGCGATTGCCCCGTTGACTGTCGACTGCCGCAGCGCCCCGAAACAGCCGCACTCGTTGGCCAGTCTCCGCATGACCGCCTGAGCGACCACGGCGGCGAAGACGAAGTACAATGTGGCACCTGTCCAAGAGATTACTCTGGGCCACATGCCCAGGACCAGTGCTGTCCCCAGGACCAGTTCGGCGGCGGGCAACGTAACGGCGACGACGACCGCAACTGGTCGAGGAGCCAGGCGATAACCTTCAATGTCACCGACGTTCTTCGCAAGAGTCTGCCGGTGTTTCCCCTGCGCGGCCGCAGCAAGAACTACACCCGCGAGAATCCTGACTATGCCGAGTGCCCATACCATGCTGGTCATCTCCGGAGTGCGTCGCTCAGATAATAGGAGCGCAGTAGAGTTGCCAACGTGTGCAGTATGTCGCTAGGCAGCCGGTGCACAAGACCGCTGCCGCCGCGAGGTGTGCCTGAGCGCCGGTGTTGATGTCGTCGAAATAAGCCTGAGAGCGTCTTCCCTGATCTTCGAAGTCGATGACGGTCGTCAGTGTTACTGCTGGTTCCGGTCGAGGTGCGGGGTCGCGTTGGCTGACGTCTTCTCGGGGAAGAGAAGTTGGATGAGGCCGAAAAAGCCCACCCCTCCGGCGGTTCCGATGACGGTGCGCCGTGACGACGTCCGACCTCGGGGGGGCGAGAAAGAGCATGAAGGCGCATTTGCTGCGTCACGGTCCTTTCCTTTCGGCAGGGAGCCGCGTGTGTAGCTCAAGTAACAAAATCGCATTTGTGAGTTTACTCACCATGCGCTGCCGTGTCAAGGGTGCGACGAGACTCATCTCAGATGCCCGCGAAAGTGGTTCGGTGCCTCATCTAGAACTGCCCGCAAGGGGCGGGGATCGTGGCGGGCATGGGGAGTGGGTTGTCAATGCAGGCCAGGGCTGAGATCGCTAGGAAGTGCGCGGGGGCGTATGCCGAGGCGTCTAAGAAGGGTGGTGGAGAATGTCGGGGTGGGCCTGCGTTGGTTCGTGTTCGAACTGGTTGGGTGTGCGGTACCCGATCGTCGAGCGCAGACATCTTTGATTATAGGTCAATGCTGGTCCACGATGCATCCCTTATCGCCTTGCTCTGGACGGGGTAGACCATGCGGTGCACGCGCTCATTCTTGAGCGTGGCGTTGAAGGACTCCGCCCACGCACTTGTCCCAGCGCACCCCGGTGCGTCTCACCGGCGGCCTAATCCCATAGGACTTCAGGTGGTCCAGCACGGTGGCCAGGTACACGAGCCCCGCCCAGGTGGGAATGTAGGTGGGGGTACCTCCCACGAAGTGGGGGAATATCCCCAACCCACTTCACGCCCGGGACAGTTGCGGTGAAGTCTCGCTGGATCAGGTCGGGGCGCTCGTCCAGGTCCTGGGCCGGAACCGTGGTACGGACCTTGCGGTGCGGCCGCGCCGCGCGTAGACCCAGCTTGCCCATGATCGACCTGACCGTGCCCACGTCCTCCTGCGCCCCCTGCCAGTCCAATGTGGCGGCTACCCTGCGGTACCCGTAGGTGCCGTCGGACTCGGCGAAGATCTTCTCGATATGTGCGGCCAGCTCCCTACGCCGGGTAGCGGTGGCGGACTCAGGCCTGCTGCGCCAGTCGTGTGGTAGCCGGACTTCGACACACCCGTCCACCCACCGAGCGCACCCAGGCAATCGGGTAGTTGCCCCTGTTTGCGGCGGATCAGCTCATACTGGGCTGCCGGCGGGCCCGTGGAATGTTGAGTCATAAAACGACCTGGCGTTCCGGTGGGTGTTTTAGTGTCTTTTTTGGGTTTCGGCTTGGTCGGTGAGGTAGGTGATGGTGCGG
>NZ_JAUMUL010000084.1:9927-10367 GCF_030530635.1 Actinomyces sp. | reverse complement strand
CACTTGGCCGCCGCCGGCCCCGGCGCCTGGGAGCGGGCACATCTGCTACGCCACTTCCCGGTCTGCTACGCCACTTCGGGGTCAACAACGCTCGTTAGCGGCCTGTTGAAGGGCGCTGCGGTGTGCAACAGAAGATTAAGCAGCGTTGTTAACGCCCAACCGGCGCACCAGACACCCCACCCCACCGCACCTCTCAGGCCGGAAGAGCAGGAGTCTGCGTGCTTTGTGCGCGATCGTGGGGAAGGGTTGCGATTATGCGGAGTGCCGTCAGTGCCATGAGCAACCCTCATGAGGTGGATGGCCGCCCGTTGTTCCATCGACGGCCCCTGACAGGGCCCGCACCACGAACACGAGTTGTCGCCACGAACACAGGTTTGTGCCAGGATCACGCGTTTTGGAGTTTTGGGGGGGGGGGGGCCGCGGGCACCCGCCCACACACA
>NZ_JAUMUL010000084.1:0-9917 GCF_030530635.1 Actinomyces sp. | reverse complement strand
ACCCCCCGGGGCGGCCCCCAGACCGGTGTGCTGCCCCCGCCCCCCCCCCCCCCCCCCCCACAAAACTCCAAAACGCGTGCCTTTGACGACATACTCGTGTCTGACAGGAGGACTCCCGTGCCCGGGCAGCGCGACCCGAGGGCCTCGGTCAAGGGTCAAGGCCCTCCGGCCAGGAGCCCCCCACAGCCTGCCCCCTACAATGACCGCCCGCACCCTCCGGTACCTGGCACAACAGCACCGGCGCCCACCCCCACCGAGCCAACACCACCAGGCACATCCACAACACAGCCAACACCCCCACACAAACACCACCTATCCACAAAACCACACAGAAAACCCGAAAACACCACAACGACAGACCCCCAACAAACAACCCTCCCGGCTCCCACAGCCCCACTCAACACCGACAACCACCACGCCCAAACGCCAAGCGCCGGTTAAGTGGCATCATTAAAACCCAACCGGCGGACCGGCCGACACCAAGGGACTCGACAGGTCGCTCGACCACCGCCTGCATACTCAAGCACTCATTGAACGAACCGCATCCTCGCGCTCACGGAAGTAGGCCACCGTGTCACTTACGAGCCGATCTAGCGCCGGAACGTCAGGCATACCATTGCGGGCGGGATACGGGCCTGCCCCCGGACCAAGCGGCTCCGGGGTCATGAAGCGGCCTTCGGAGTTGGCTCCGACCAGGTAGGCCGCCATGATGACCGCATCCAGATCGAGGGAGCCGTCGCCCAATGCACGCCTGTTCGAATCGGCCAGATGCAGGTTGACGAGCCGGTCCCCGGCCTCAAGTATGGCCCTCGGGATGTACTGCTCCTCGACTTGCATGTGGTAGACGTCGCCATTGATGCACTGAACGCCGGGCGAATCAACCGCATTGATGTACGCCACCGCATCCGCGACCGTATGCACGATCGACGTTTCGGCGGACCTGATCGGCTCGATCGCGGCCTTGACCCCATACTCGGCGAACACATGCGCGACCCGTCTGAGAGCCAGCGCCGAACGCTCGAACTCGTAGGCGTCGTAAGCGTCGGCACGCCCCACCGACGCCGGCACAACCAGCAAGTAGTGGCCACCCATAGCATGGGCGAACTCGACCTCTCGCCGAATATAGTCGAGCGCGGCCTGCTGACACACGGGGCGATTCGACGACAGATCATTGTCATCCGAGAACATGCCGCAGACGCCCGACGTCCGCAGGCCGTACCGATCGAGAACGGCTCGTGTCTCCTCCACCTCATAGCCCAACGAAGGACCGTAGTGATTACCATGGAGTTCGATATACGTAACCCCATTGATCGCCAGCCTCTCCGCAGAGCGCTCCAGGTCCTCCAGCCCGAATCCCCAGTTCGACCACGACAGATTTAATTTCGGCGCGAATACATCGGGGTTCGCCTCCTTCGCGGAGAGGTACTGCTCAACGAGTTCACGCCTCCACCGATCGACATTCTGTTCCAACATCATCCCACAACTCCTAACTCCGTGACACATACAAGAAACATGAAACCTGTAGCGACGACTATGCCGATTGCCGCACAATCAACTCCGCATCGAAAGTACGTCCCGATATCATCCCCCCCCCGATTAAAGAAAGCGCCGATCTGCTGCGCGATATATCTACAGATGCCCGCAATCGGCTGCCGCACAGTGGTGAGCGGCACGCCCAGTACCGACGCGTACGGCACGTCGTCGAAGCCAGACACGCACACGTCGCGCCCAACCGTCAGATCGGCATCCGCGATCGCCTTGCAGACGCCCATGACCAAATGGTCATTCAGGCACACGAAGGCATCCGGCCACACATCGCAGGGGCCGGCGAGAACACGCCGCGCAACCTCGTATCCGCCGTCCCAGGTCGGTCCGGACGCCCACTGAACATCGACATCCTCCACCGCCATGCCGCAGGAGAGGAGTTCATCAGAGAAACCGCACCAACGGTCCCGATGCTGCGTAGCCGCTACCGGTTCGTTGACAAAGCTGAAGCGGCGCAGTCCACGACCCCAAAGATGACGAGCCACCTTCCGCATGCCGCCATAGTCATCGATACCTACCGACGGAAAACCCGGGCGCTCGCTGCGCTGCGCCATCAACACAACCGGAACGCCACGATCGCGCAAGCGAACCAGGTCCTCCCAGCACGCTCCGGTCGAACACAGGATCAAGGCGTCGACGCCTACGCGCTCCAGATTACGAAGGACCCGACTCTCAACGTCAGCGGCCTGATCGGTCTCGGCTATAACCATCGAACAGCCGAGCTCCTCAAACCGCCGGCTCAACTGATGCGCAGCCTCGGCGAAGAAAGGATTAGAAATGTCGAAGAAAACAACTCCTATCATGGACGAACGACCCAGGCTCAGCGCGCGGGCCGTGGGATCCGGACTGAAACCGCTGTCCTCGAGCACCCACTCCACCCGCAGACGCAAACCCTCGGACACTCGTTCGGGATGGTTGATGACATTCGAGACCGTGCCGACAGAGACGCCCGCCAGTCGCGCCACCTCCCGAATCCTCGGCCTCCCGCCGCGCAGCGTGTCCATACACCTCAGCTCCGCAGTTGATACCGACGAGCCGCGTAACTATTGAGCAGGATTGAGCAGATCAGGACCGCGCCGAGCGCGAGCAGCTGGGACCGAGAGCCGGCCGAACCCTCCATTGAGATCAGCAGTCCTGCATTGAGCCAGGTGATCAGCACCGCCGCCATGACGACACCGCTGACCCTCCCGGAACCTCCCTGGATCAAGACACCGCCGAGTGCCGCAATGGTAATGGCGGTCAGTGCCATGCCGTTTCCCGCAGTTCCCGCGTCCGGCCTAGCTGAAGCGTACTGGGCGACGTTGACGACCGCTGCCGAACCGCACAGCACACCGGACACCAGGTAGGACGAGCCCCGTATCAAACGAACACGCTGGGCCGCATAGCGTGCCGCAGTCGCATTCGTCCCCACCGCCAGCAGCGACCTCCCCCACGTCATGCGGTCCAGCAGTAGCCATGAGACGAGCACGCTCGGGACCAAGACAGTCAACACCTGCGTCGGGAACATCAGGCCGAACAGCGCCACGCGGCCGGTCAGGGTCCCGTTGGCCGCCGTGATCCTGTCTCCGGAGATCGGCGCCGAACCGGATACCACCATGGCGATAGAAGCGTATGCGTACTGCGTCGCCAGAGTTGCGATCAGCGGGGGGAACCTGAGATACCCCACCAGCACACCGTTGACAGCGCCGAGTAATCCGCCGGCGATAACCGTGCAGGCGATCGCCGGGACCAGGGGCACCCCCACGTTCTGAACCAAATGGCCGAAGAACATCCCCGCCAGTGACACTATGGCGCCGACCGAGAGATCTATGCCCGAGTATCCGGAGATGATGACAAACATCTCCGCCAGCGCCAGGAGCGCGACCGGGACGAGGGACTGCAATGACGACACCATGTAAGCGGCGTCGAAGTCCGCGAACAGGTACCCACCTCTTCCCAGCGCCGAGAACACGGCTACCAGCACCAGCGTCAGCAGCGCGAGCGCGGCGGTCCGCTCCGTCATTAGGACGCGTAGGAGTTGCGCAGGTGCGGACTTGCGTTCGCCGTTCACCGCATCGTCCATCGCCGGCACCGTCATGACCTCGCCCTCCTCGACTGCCGCAGCAGATCCACACCCACCGCAATCAGGATGATGACTCCAACAAACAGTTGCGTGATCTCCGTCGGCAGATGCAGGTGGATCACGGCCGCCTGCACACTTCCCACCAACACCGCTCCCAGCATGGTTCCCAACACTGTGCCGCGCCCTCCGACGACGGAGGTCCCGCCGATGACGCACGCCGCGATCACCGACATCTCCATCCCGATTCCAACGTTCTGCTGGATCAGACCGCCTCCGCCAACCGACACGACGGCGGCCAGCCCCACCATGGCGCCGCAGAACACGTACATAACAAATACGCGACGCCTGACCTTGACGCCGGCCAGCCGAGCGGCGTCGGCATCATTGCCGATCGCGTACAAGTGTCGCCCGGCAGCCCAGTGCCTCATATACGCCCACACGACCGCCGCCAGTATGACCGCGAGCCACATCGCGTTGGGCAACCCCAGAAGACGCGCCCGAGAAATGCTGCCGCCCAGAAAGGCCAGGGTCCCCGGAACACCCGCGACCTGGGTCTCGCCGAACACTTGCAGGGCGATATAGCGAAAGACGTTCAGGGTGCCGAATGTGCACACCATTGCGGGGACTCTTCCGAAGGCGATCAGCGTGGCGTTGACGGTTCCCAATGCGCTGCCCACCAGCAGCGCCACGGCGATCGCCGCCGGAGCATTGATATCGAAGTCCCGCAGGAGCTTCGAGACCACCACCATGACCACGGCGAGACTGGAACCGACCGAGACGTCGATGCCAGCCGCACACATGATCGGCGTCATCGCAATACCTATGAGTGCTATCGGAGCCACCGTGTAGAAGATCGCAAAGATACTGGACGGTTCAACGAAGGTGGGGGTGGTGACTCCCATGGCCAGCCAGAGCAGTACTATCACTGCCACCAGAACCATTTCCTGGCCTTCAACCACGCGTCTGCGGGCAGCCCGCCCGAGTCGATGCGACGTACCGCCGCGCCGGTGCAGCACTGCCCGACTCATCTTGCCGCCTCGCTCTCAAGCTCTCCAGACGCAGCACTCAGCAGCGTGACCGCAGACACGTCTCCGTTCAGCTCGGCGGCCACCTCACCGTGTCGCATCACTAGGATCCGGTCCGCCAGGAACCGGATCTCCTCCAAGTCGGTGGAGAACACAATCGCCGAACGACCCTCCGCGGCATGGTCCAGGATCAGCTGATGTATCTCAGACTTCGCGCCCACGTCCACGCCCTGGGTGGGTTCCTCTACGAGCAGCACCTCGGGCGCCTCGACCAGCTGCCTGCCCATGACCACCTTCTGCTGGTTTCCTCCGGAAAGCGCAGCCACCGGTGTTGCCGGGCTCGGCGCCTTGATGCCCAGACCGCGAATCAAGTCAGCCGTTGAGCGGCGGGCGTGCCCGTCGTTGAACAAACCCATCATGGAGAAGAACGGAAGATGGCTGGCGGAGACGTTGAAGACCAGGCTCTTGGATTGGAACACGCCCTGTAGCTTCCGGTTGCCGGGGAGCATGGCCAGTCCCCTTCTCATCGCACCCCGCGGGGAGCGTATCCGCACCGGTTCTCCGTGCAACCGAATCTCGCCGCCATCTGGGCGCGTGACACCGAATAGCACGCGCGCTAGCTCCGTCGTACCCGAGCCGATGAGCCCGTACACGCCGACTATCTCGCCGCGACGCAACTGCAGATCGACATGCTTGAGTCGTTCACCCTGGGCCAGGCCGGAGACTTCGAGCACCACTTCATCGGTCGCAGCGCTACTCCTGCCTGACCGATCCGCGATTTCGAACTTGTCGCCCACCATGGCCTGCGCGATCTTGGTGGGCGACATATCCGCGGTGGCGTAAGTACCTATGACGACGCCGTCACGCATCACCGTGATTCTGTCGGTGATGCGCCCCAGCTCATCCAGCCGATGCGAGATATAGATTACTCCTATGCCATCATCGCGCAGCCCCCGGATGATATCGAAAAGGCGGTCGATCTCCGTATTGGTGAGTATGGCCGACGGCTCGTCCAGGATGAGCAGACGAACATCCACGGCGAACGCCTTTGCGATTGAAACCAGTTGCTGCTCCCCGACCGGAAGATCACCCACCCGCCGGTGCATGATTTCGGGATCGAGCCTCAGGCGTCCCAGCAGCCTTTCAACTTTCTCCTGCTGACCCGACCAGTCGACTCGGCCCATACGAGTCTCCTCGCGTCCGAGAAATATGTTCTCGGCCACGGACAGATCGGCAAACAACTCCGGCTCCTGATACACCGGGGACACCCCCGCCGCCAGGGCCGACTGCGTATCCCCGAGCACGATCTGCTGCCCGCTTATCAGTACAGCGCCCCGGTCTGGCCGCTCGGCACCGCTGATCATTTTGATGAGGGTCGACTTCCCCGCTCCGTTCTCACCGACCAGGCCGTGCACTTCTCCGGCGCGGACGGACCAGTCGACGTTCCTGAGCGCGTGAACGCCGCCATAACGCTTGTCGATCCCCCTTACCTCCAGAATGTCTCCTCCCGAAGGCGTCTGTTCAACTCCCGCATTCACCATGTCCCCCTGAGCGCTCGTACGGTGCGCACGATCCCGCCGACCGCGCACACCGCGGTTCACAATGCGGGTCAGTAGTCGTAGTCCCCGGCGTTCTCCTCGGTAAGGATCAGCGGCTCCCCCAGGATGAGCGTCTTCGACTCCTCGTCAAAGGTCACCCCGGATATCCTGCCCACATCCTGGGAGGCCTCGAAGGTATCCCCCTGTGCGAGCCTCCAACCGGCCCAGGCCGTCAGGTAGCCGAGGTCCTCAACATCCCACAGCACCGCCGAGCTCGCAGATCCGTCCTTGAGGTACGGCAGCATCGCCTGCGGCGTCCCGACGCCGACCGTGGCGATCTCCCCGGTCTTCCCCGACTCCTGGACGGCCTGCGCCACACCGGGCGCGGACGTCGTGCACACCCCTACCAGGCCCTTGAGGTCCGGATGCGCATTAATGAGGTTCTTGGCCATGGTGACGGCCTTGGCCTGGTCCTCATCGGCGTAGACGGTGTCGACTATCTCCATGTCCGGGTAGTCGGCGGCGGCCTTGTCTTTGAACACCTCGATCCATGCGTTCAGGTTCGACGCGGTCTGGCCGCACGATACGATCGCGACCCGCCCCTTCCCGTCGATCGGTTCCACCATCTGTTCCAGCAGCGTCGTGCCGATCGCCTCATTCGTGGCCTGAGTAACGAATACCTCCCTGGACGACGACGCCGCATCGGTGTCCGCCGTCCCCACCTTGATCCCCTGATCCTGTGCCTCGGTGATCAAAGGCGCCATGGAGTCCGGGTCATTGGGCGCGATGAGCAGAGCGTCCACCCGCTGCTGCATCAATGAGCGCACGACTTCACTCTGCGCGGCGGGATCGGCTGTATTCGGTCCGGAGTAGACCCAGTTGAAACCGAACTCCTCTGCGGCTTCGGCACCGCCGGTATTCATGGCCTCGAAGAAGGGGATTCCCTGAATCTTCGGCACGAACGCCACGGAGACCGGCGCGCCGTCCGCCGCGCCGCGGCCGGATTCGTTCGACGGGCCTCCGGCCCTGCCGCCCGCGCAACCCGCAACCGCCAATGCAAGACACATGGCGCCGGCCGCCGCCACTTCAGCCAGACGATGTTTCATGTCAGTCCCTCCATAACAGCGTTCCCGCGCACTCCTCTATGAGTACGCACGCCCGCTACACCGACCCCCCTTTGGACCGGTTCAAAACGCGATGTGACGATTGTGTACCAGGAGACACGAACGTGTCAACGGACACTTACCCACAACCTCCCCCACCAACGTTTGTCCGACCGTGATACTTTTACCTCGTGCAGCTCACCCCTCCACTTGTATCCGCCCGGCACGCTCAGCATGCCCGGCATGCCGGTAACGCCGCCACCTCCGCGACTTCGCACCGGCCGCCCGCACCTATGTGCGTCGTTCAGCCTTGCCGACCACGCCGACTGCGTAGATGATGCATTCAGCTACTACGGTGGGCACGCTCACCGGCCGGGCGCACGCTTACAACCACGCTTACAACACCATCTACCGCACCAGACAACCGACAAGGAGCCACCCCATGACCACCGAGCCCATCGCGCTCACCGACCTCGATCTCAAGGCCATCAACGTCGCCAAGGCCTTGGCCGCCGACGCCGTGGAGGCAGCGGGCTCGGGTCATCCCGGCGCCGCGATCTCGCTGGCACCGGTGGCCCACCTGCTCTACCAGCACGAGCTGCGCCACGACCCGGCCGACCCGAACTGGTTGGGTCGCGACCGCTTCGTACTCTCCGCCGGCCATGCCTCCCTACTGCAGTACTGCCAACTGTTCCTGACCGGCTATGACATCCCGGTGGAGGGCTTCACCCACTTCCGTTCCCCCGACGGCCTGCCCGGGCACCCCGAGTTCGGCCACACCCCCGGCATTGAAACCACCACCGGCCCGCTCGGGGCGGGCTTCGCCAACGCCGTCGGGCTGGCCATGGCGGCCCGCCGCGAGCACGGCCTGTTCGAACCCGACGCCGCCGACGGCACCTCCCTGTTCGACCACTTCGTCTACACGATCATGGGCGACGGCTGCATGCAGGAGGGAGTGACCTCCGAGGCCGCCTCCCTCGCGGGCACCCTGCAACTGGGCAACCTGATCGCCATCTACGACGACAACGACATCTCCATTGAGGGCGACACCGACATCTCCTTCACCGAAGACCCCTCCGCCCGCTTCGAGGCCTACGGCTGGCAGGTGCTCGACGTCGATTGGAAGACGGGCGGCGCCTACCGCGAGGACCTGCAGGCGCTGCACGAGGCACTGGCTGCGGCCCGCGCCGAGACCAGGCGCCCCACCATGATCCGCCTGCACACGATCATCGCCTGGCCCTCCCCCACCAAGCAGGGCACCGAAGCCTCACACGGCGCCAAGCTCGGCGCCGACGAGGTCGCCGGACTCAAGGAGGCGCTGGGCCTGGACCCGGCAGCATCCTTCCAGCTGCCCGACGACGTCGTCGCCTTCACCCGCTCACACGCCGCTGAGCGCGCCGCGGCCGCCCGCAGCGAGTGGGACGCCCGCCTGGCCACCTGGCAGCAGGACTCCCCCGAGCGGGCCGCCCTGCTGGAGCGCCTTCGCTCCGGAAAGCTGGATGAGGGTCTGGAGGCCGCCCTGCCGGTGTGGGAGGTCGGTGACGCCCTGGCCACCCGGGCGGCCTCCGGTAAGACGCTCTCCGCGCTGGCGCCGGTGGCTCCGGAGTTGTGGGGCGGGTCCGCCGACCTGGCCGGCTCCAATAACACCACCATGGCCGGAGAGCCCTCCTTCCTGCCCGCCGACCTGGCCCGCTCCGACGGCGACGGCCCCTATGGGCGCACGCTGCACTTCGGCATCCGGGAGCACGCCATGGGCGGCATCCTCAACGGCATCGCACTGGATGGCCTGACCCGCCCGTACGGGGGCACCTTCATGGTGTTCTCCGACTACATGCGCCCGGCCGTCCGCCTGGCCGCATTGATGGGTCTGGGCTCCATCTTCGTGTGGACGCACGACTCGATCGGTGTGGGTGAGGACGGCCCCACCCACCAGCCGATCGAGCACCTGGCCGCTCTGCGTGCCATTCCCGGGCTCGCCGTCGTCCGCCCCGCCGACGCCAATGAGACCGCGGCTGCCTGGGCACAGATCCTGCATCGCCCCGATGGCCCGGCCGGGATCGTCCTGTCCCGCCAGAACCTGACCGTCCATGCCGACGCCGAGGCCGCCCGTGCCGGCGTGCGCCGGGGCGCCTACGTGCTGGCCGAGGCCACCGATGCCGACGGCGCCGAGGTCGCCCCCGCTGTGGTCCTGATCGCCACCGGTTCCGAGGTGGGCGTGGCGGTCGCCGCCCGCGAGGTGCTACAGGCCGAGGGCACCCCCACGCGGGTGGTCTCCGCCCCCTGCCTGGAGTGGTTCGCCCAGCAGGACGAGGCCTACCGGGCCACCGTGCTGCCCGAGGCGGGCGTGCGTGTGTCCATCGAGGCCGGCTCGGCCATGGGCTGGCGTGACCTCGTCCGCGACGGCGGCGAGATCGTCTCCCTGGACCACTTCGGCGCCTCCGCCCCCGGTGCGCAGCTGTTCGAGGACTACGGGTTCACCGGTGAGGCCGTGGCCGCGCGGGCCCGCGACGCCCTGGCCCGCGCCTGACGAACGTCCACCAAGGCGTGGGGGCGGCCCCAGCCGCCGCCCGGGTGGTCGCCCCCCCCCCGGGGGGGGGGCCGCCCCACCGCCCCCCCGCGCCCACCCCCGGGGCGGGGTTAGCCC
>NZ_JAUMUL010000083.1 GCF_030530635.1 Actinomyces sp. | reverse complement strand
CGTCTTCGACTATCCCTTTGTTCTTGGTTGTTCTGTGTTACAAAATCCACCCCCCCCTCGACGGTTATATCAACCGACCTCGGCAATCACGTCAACCGAGGTAGGTGCGCGGGATGGGCTATAGGCCAAGCCATCCGGTCCAGGCACCGAGAATGCCGATGGCGAACATGCCGAGAATGATCCACAGGGCGTTGATCTTCTTGTTCAGCAACCACATGCACACGAAGGTCAACCCCAGCGCGGCGCAGCCCGGCAAGAGATCATCAAGAACATTCTGCAAAGTGGTCTCGGTGATCGTTCCGTCTTGTTGCTCCACCGAGGACACCACCCCTGGGAAGACGATCGTCGTCCATTTGGCCACCAGGGCACCCATGACGAACAGACCGGTGATGGCGGCAATCTGAGTGATGCGCTTGAGCTGCCCGCCGCCGACCTCCGTCACCATGGCGGTGCCGCGCTCATAGCCCCACTTCAGGCCGTACCAACGCACCAGGATGCGGATGATATTGATGCCCAGGAAGTAGACGATGGGACCGAGCCAGGAGCCGGTCAATGCCAGGGAGGCGCCCAGAGCACCGAGAACGGGCCGGGCGGTGCCCCAGAAGATGGGGTCGCCGACACCGGCCAACGGCCCCATGAGACCGACCTTGACGTTGGTGATGGTGTCATCGCCGATGTCCTCGCCCTTGGCGCGCTGCTCCTCCATGGCGGCGGTCACGCCGAAGACCACCGAGGAGATCCAGGGGTGGGTGTTGTAGAACTCCAGGTGCCGCCTGAGGGCGGCCGCCTGCTGAGCCTTGTCAGAGGGGTAGAACTTCCGAATCGCCGGCATGAGTGTGATGCAGAAACCCATGGCCTGCATGCGCTCGAAGTTGAAGGAGCCCAACAGGAAGGTTGAGCGCCAGTACATGCTCCGCAGATCACGGGTGGTCAGCATGCGCCCGGTGTCGGGGGCGGCATCGATTTCAGTGGACATGGTCGTGTTTCCTTCTTTGTTCCTTGCCGCAGTCAGTCGAGCTCGTCATCGAGATCGTCGTCCAGGTCGTCATCCGTTCCTCCAGCACCGGCGGCGACCGGGGCGGGACGCGGCAGTTGGACCGACTCATGGAACTCGGGGTTGAGCTGGACGTAGATGAAGGCCAGGCAGATACCCAGGATGCCGAGGGCGACCAGGGTGATGCCGGTGTCAAGAGTGGTCATGAACTGGGCGAATACGAAGCCGATGAAGAAGAACGGCATCAGCTTGCGTGCCCGCATCATGTTGATGACCATGGCGTAACCGACGACGACGATGAAGCCTCCGGCAATCTGCAGACCCTCCGTAATCACACTGGGAATCGCCTCCAGTGCGTTCTGCACGGCATCACCGGAGGCGACCGCAGCCACAATGGCAGTGGGGATGGCCACGCGCAGGCCCTGCAGCGATAGGGCCACGAAGTGCATCACTTGAATGGCCCGCATATTGGCGCCTTCCGCGAAGCGGTCGGCCTGGTGGGCGAAGAACACGTTAATGGTACGGACGAAGATGGTCAGGGCCTGGCCGGCGACGGCCAGGGGCACGGCGACGGCGATCGCCTCCGCCTGACTCTGCCCGCCTGCGATGACGATCACCGTGGATACGGTGGAGGCCAGTGCCGCATCGGGAGCCATGGCGGCACCGACGTTCATCCAGCCGAGGCTGAGCAACTCGACGCTGCCGCCGACCATGATTCCGGTGGTCGGGTCTCCCAGGGCGAGCCCAGTTAGGGTGCAGGCGACGATGGGTCGATAGAACATGCGTTCGTCCAGAACGGAGTCGCAACCGGCGAGGAATGCCACAAGAGTCACGAGGATGATCTGGACAGCACCGATTTCATGCATGAGAGTGCTTCCTGGTGGGACTGATTAGGAATGGGATGGATGAACTTCACTGCGAGTCGAACCGACACGCCGTTCAGCCGATGAAGCCCTTTGACTTCAACGCCTCCATCAGGCCCGAACGGCCGGAGGAGGGAACCTGCTGGATGTACTGGGTGATACCGCGAGAGTCGATCTCCTGGAACGCCTTGACGTCCTCATCCGAAACGTAGACGGCCTGGGACAGGGCCTTGGTGCCCTGCTTGAAGGTCATGCCGCCGACGTTGACCTCCTGGGCCTGGATCCCCAGGTCGAGCAGACGCACAATGTCCGCCGGGGTCTCGACGACGATCACGGCCTTGAGGTTCTCATACTTGGGGTTCTTGTAGACACGGGCGGCCTTGGCAACGGTCAGCACGTGCACCTTGACCTTGCCACCACCGGTCTGGAGCATGAGCGTCTTGCGCAGCTCGTCGTTGGCGGCGCCGTCGGAGACGGCCAGGATGGCCTCGGCCCCCAGGGATCCGGCCCAGTTGTTGGCGACCTGGCCGTGGACCAGGCGGGAATCGATGCGCAGAAGCTTGATGTCCATCAGAGCTCGTCTCCTTCGTCGTCGTCGGAATCGGTTGAGGTGGGTGGGGTGAAGATCTCGGAGAGGACCTTGACGCCGCCGGCGCCGGAGGTCTTGGCGACCTCGGTCAGTTCGGCCAGGTCTCCACCGGCCAGACGGCGACCGAGGACCTCGATGATCATGGGCAGATTCACGCCGGTGACGACGTCTGCGTCCTCGCGGGCGGCGGCGAAGCGGGCGGCGGCGTTGTAGGGACTGCCGCCGAGCAGGTCCACAAGGATGAGGTATTGGCCAGAGGCGGAGGAGTCGACGGCGTCGGCGTACTTGGCCAAGAGGTCGTCCGGCCCTTCACCGGGATCGAAACTGATGGGGACGACGTCGTCCTGGGGACCGGCGATCATGGCGGCGGATTTAAGCAGCCCCTCCGCCAAATGACCGTGGGCCGCGACGATTACTGCAACTGATGACTGCAACGGCGGGCTCCTGCAAGTGGTACGCCGTAGGGACACGGCGCTGATCGAACAATGGGGTCATGACCGCGTCGCCACTCCCCCGATGCGGTCAGAGTATGCCAAATCGTTTGGACTGGCGACCGATTATGACGAAACACACAGTAGCACGATGTGTGTCTCAGATCTCCGGAACATTGCGCTCAATTTCTGCCAGCCATGGGCCGGCGTCGGCGTCGGCGGGCATGCGCCAGTCGCCGCGTGGGGACAGGGTGCCGCCGGCGACCACCTTGGGGCCGTTCGGCAGGGTGGAACGCTTGAACTGGTTGGAGAAGAAACGCCGGAAGAAGACCAACTCCCACTTGCGGATGTCGGCGAGCGTGTAGGCGACCCTCTCCTCCTCGGGCAGGCCCACCGGCCAGTCCCCCACACTCGGATCGGCCCAGGCCTTCTCCGCCAGGAAGGCGATGCGGGAGGGGCGCGCACCGTGGCGCAGCACATGCCACAGGGTGAAGTCCTGTAGGGCGTAGGGGCCGATGCGCGCCTGAGTGGACTGGATCGGCTCGCCGTCCGTCGCCGGCACCAGCTCGGGGCTGATCTCGGTGCCCAGAACATCCAGCAATACCGCACCGGCCTGATCGGAGAAGAGCCCCTCCGCCACCACCCAGCGGATGAGGTGCTGGATGAGAGTCTTGGGCACGCCGGCATTCACGCCGTAGTGGGCCATCTGATCGCCCACCCCGAAGGTGCACCAGCCCAGGGCCAGCTCGGACAGGTCGCCGGTGCCGAGCACAATGCCGCCGCGGGCACCGGCGATGCGGAACAGGAAGTCGGTGCGCAGTCCGGCCTGCACGTTCTCAAAGGTGACGTCGTAGACCTCGCGGCCGCGCTCGCCCCGCCCGTAGGGGTGATCCATGGTGGCGAGCATCTGCTCGGCGACGGGGCGGATGTCGAGCTCCTCCACGTGGCAGCCGAGCGCCTGCGCCAGCGCCAGCGCATTGTGCTTGGTGGCGGCGGAGGTGGCGAAGCCGGGCATGGTGATGGCGTGGATGTCCGTGCGCGGGCGGCCGAGCCGGTCCATGGCGCGGGCGGCGACGATCAGGGCGTGGGTGGAGTCCAGCCCGCCAGACACGCCGATAATGAGCTTGGGATTGCCGATGGCCCGCAGCCGCTGCACCAGGGCGGCCACCTGGATGTTGTAGGCCTCGTAGCAGTCCTGGGCCAGGCGCTCGGGATCATTGGGGACGAAGGGGAAGCGGGAGACGTCTCGCCGCAGCCCGATGTCGGTGCGCGGGACGGCCAGGTCGGCGCGCGGGATGCGCACGGTACGGAAGACGGCGGAGCTCTCCGACGTCGTCGGGCCGGCAGCCGCGCCCTCACCCACCCCCAGGGCGCGGCGATTGTCGTCGAAGGTGCCCTGGCGCAGCCGCTCGGCCCGCAGCCCCTCAAGATCGACGTCGACGACGGTGGCGCGCGGAGAGTCCGGGAAGCGGTCGGTCCTTCCCAGCAGGGCGCCGTTCTCATAGACGAAGGTCTGGCCGTCCCAGGCCAGGTCGGTGGAGGACTCGCCCTGCCCGGCGGCCGCATATACATAGGCGGCCAAGTCGCGCGCACTGGAGGCGCGGGCGAGCAGCCGGCGCTGTTCGGCGCGGCCGACGGTGACCGGGGAGCCGGAGAGGTTGACCAGCACCGTGGCGCCGGCCAGGGCCGCCAGCGAGGACGGCGGGACCGGCACCCACATGTCCTCGCATACCTCCACGTGGAAGATCAGTCCGGGCACGTCCTCGACGTCGAACAGGAGCCGCGCCCCGAGCGGCACGCAGACGCCGTCGACGTCGGGACCGACTCCGGGCAGGCGGATGAGGGCGGGCAGGGCATCAGCGCCCGCAGCGAAGTGGCGGCTCTCATAGAACTCGCGGTAGCCGGGTACGTAGGACTTGGGGGTCACGCCGCGCACGACCCCGCCCTGAATGACCACGGCGCAGTTGAGCAGCCGATCACCCACGCGCAGGGGGGCGCCGACGACGAGCACCGGCAGCAGCTCGGCACTGGCCGCCCGGATGGTCTCGAGGGCCGCCAGTGCGTTGTTCAGCAGCAGGTCGTCCAGGAGCAGATCGTCAATGGAGTAGCCGGTCAGGGCGAGCTCGGGGAAGACGGCCAGGCAGACCCCCTCCTCAGAGAGCCGTTGGGCCTGCTCGACGACGGCGGCCGCATTGGCTGCCGGGTCGGCCAGGACCACCGGCAGTGTCACCGCCGCCACCCGCGCGAACCCCTGGTCGTAGGCGGAGTGGAAGACGAAGTCGGGGCGCACATCCGCGTGGGAGGTGGCCGGTCCAGTGGTGTCGGTGCGCTCCGGGCTGCTCATGTCCCGATCCTGGCACAGCCCGGCCCACAACTCTTGTCAAATCGTTTTGAAGGCCGTAGTGTCGCTACCCAGTCGGACTCATTGACTCCGACCGAATCGGTCCGGCCGATTCGCCCACCCCTGAGCAGCATCGAAGGAGATGCCACTTGCACACCGCTTCGAGACAACACCGATCACTCCGCCCATTGGCGGCGACGGCGGCACTCGCACTGGCGGCCGTCGGCTCCGCCATAGCACTGCCCGCGGCTCCGGCGGAGGCCGACCCGCCCGCCGCGGCCTCCGATCACTGGCGACCGCTGGCCCACTACTCCCCGCAGACCAACTGGATGAACGACCCCAACGGTCTGGTGTATCTGGACGGCGAGTACCACATGTTCTACCAGTACAACCCGGAGGGCACCCAGTGGGGAAACATGTCCTGGGGGCACGCGGTCTCCACCGACCTGGTGCACTGGGAGGAACTCGACGTCGCCATCCCCTACACCGCGGATTACGGAGTCTTCTCCGGCTCGGCCGTGTACGACGCCCGCAACACCTCCGGCCTGGGCACCGCCGACAACCCTCCCCTGGTGGCGGTATGGACACGTGCCGACAATCACAACGGCAACCAGTCCCAGTCCCTGGCCTACTCCACGGACAAGGGCCGCACCTGGACCACCTACAACGGCGGCGACCCGGTGCTGGACATCGGCTCCACCGAGTTCCGCGACCCCAAGGTCTTCTGGGACGAGACCGCGGGTCGCTGGACCATGGCGGTGGCCCTGTCCGTCGACCACCAGGTCGCCTTCTATTCCTCCGACAACCTGATCGACTGGACCCTGCGGTCCACCTTCGGCCCCATGGGTGACACGAGCGCAGTGTGGGAGTGCCCCGACTTGTTCCCCATGGCGCTGGACGGCGATCCGAACCATGTCAAGTGGGTGCTGTCGCTGAGCGTGGCCGGAATGGGCCGCTACTTCACCGGAGACTGGGACGGCACCACCTTCACCGCCGACGACATCCCGATCTACACCGGTAGCGAGGGCACCGTGGTGGAGGACTGGGAGTCCGGCACCTACGACGGCTGGACCACCTCCGGCAAGGCCTTCGGCGACGCCCCGGCCTCCGGAGACCTCACCGGGCGCCAGGGCTCCTACTACGCGGACTCGTGGGGCACGGGGGACGCCGACACGGGTTCACTCACCTCTGCCCCGTTCACCATTGAGCAGGATTACCTGAACCTGCTCATCGGCGGTGGCAACCACCCCTTCGACTCCGCCGCCACCGGCGACGACGGCGGTGGGAGACTGCTGACCGGCTTCGACGCCGACAACTGGGAGGGCTGGACCGTCACCGGCGACGCCTTCGGTGACGCCCCGCTGCCGGGTGCCGCACCCGGGCAGCAGGCGCTGATCAACATGCGGGGCACGGGAGTGCTGAACTCCTTCTACGACGCGACCACCGGGCAGGGCACGGACGCCACGACCGGCACCGCGACCTCCCCGGAGTTCACCATCGACGCCGACTACCTGAATCTGCTCATCGGCGGCGGCAACCATCCGGAGGCGGATGCCGGCGGCGCCACCGTCGTGCAGCTGCTAGTGGACGGCGAAGTCGTTCGTACCGCCACCGGCCGCAACCTGGAGGAACTCAACTGGCAGAGCTGGGACGTGCGCGACCTGCGTGGTTCCACAGCCACCCTGCACGTAATTGACCACAACACCTCCGGGTGGGGACACATCCTGCTCGACGAGGTGCGCTTGTCCGACCGCGCCGCCACCACCATCCCCAACAACACCTCCGTCAACGTCGTGGTCGACGGCCGCGTGGTTGCATCGGCCACCGGCCGACAGTCGGGGGGCCTGGACTGGGCGAGCCTCGACCTGCGTCAATGGCGGGGCCGACAGGCCCAGCTGGTGCTCGAGGACAACAATCAGACCTCCGAGTGGGGCCACTTCATGGTGGACACCATCGTGCAGTCCGCCACCGCCGGGTTCAGTCAGAACGAAGTGATGCCGTACCTGGACCACGGACGCGACTATTACGCCGCCGTCACCTGGAACGGGGCGCCCAATGACGAGCGCTACACAGTCGCCTGGATGTCCAACTGGGACTATGTCGGCGCCGTCCCGACCACCTCATGGCGTACCGCCATGACCACGCCGCGGCGACTGGAACTGCACACAGTCAACGGCGAGCCGCGGTTGACGGCCGAGCCCGTGGCCGGGATCGAGACGCTGTACACCGGCGACGCGGTCGTCCTGGACGGAACCGAGATCCCCGAGGGCACCACCGCCCTCAGCGATGCGGCGGCAGGCACAGCCCTGGACATCTCTCTCGCCCTCGACCCGGGCACGGCATCTGAAAGCGGCATAGTTGTGCATGCCGCCGAGAGCCAGGGCACCGTCGTCGGCTACGACGCCGAGGCCGGCGAGGTGTACCTGGACCGCACCGCCTCCGGAGCCACCGCCTTCTCTGCGGCCTTCCCGAGTGTGGAGCGCGCGCCGGTCGCTCCTGACACGGACGGCCTGGTGAGGCTGCGGGTGCTCGTGGACGCATCGTCGGTCGAGGTGTTTGCCGCCGATGGGGCCGTGACCATCACCGATGCGGTGTACCCGGAGGCGGGGGCGAGGGGCGTGTCCCTGTTCGCCCATGAGGGCGCGGCCACGGCGACGCAGCTGCGCATCAACCACCTGTCGGATTACCGGACCGCCCCGGTTGAGCCCACGCCTACGCCGTCGGCCACACCCGGACCATCCGCCACGCCGTCCCCGACGTCGACGCCTTCCGCCACCGCCATTTCCCCCGGGGCGCCCACACCGACGAGCACTCCGAGTGCGGGCGACACCGGCCGGCGTTCCGCCCCGCCCTCCGACCCGGCCAAACCCCACGGCGGGCGGTCCGGACCGTTGGCACGCACGGGTGCCGGCACGCCGCTCCTCCTGCTCCTGGCAATGTCAGCTGTCGTCGCGGGCGCGACCCTGAGAGGGGTGCGGAGCCGCATCTGATTTGCGGATCTGGGACCGTCCCCCATAAACGCAACCTATCCGTAACCATGGAACCGCGAAATTCCGCGGTTCTTGAGATGGATTAACCAGGCGGGACGTCCTATGATTGAGCACGTCGGAACGCACGCGGTATCGAGGAGGTTCAGGGACTCCGATGACGTGCCGGTGTGTTTGGGGTTGACGCGTTTCAGGGACCGCGCCCCCAAAGTCCGACCGAGGCCCCGCGCCGATGGCGCGGGGCCTCCTTTTTTCTTCCAACTGGCTTTCTTCCAGTCTGGGGTTATAGCGGGAGATTATGGGTTAGGACTTTCGGGTTATCTGGGGTTATCGAGCTCGTCCGCTTTGGGTGGGTTGGTGGGGGTTGTTCGACGGCGCCGGTTGGCCGCCGACGACGCGGGTTGGAGGTTTATCCCATGTCTTCGTCAACCGCCCGGCCAACGGCGAGAGTGTCCCGCCCCGACGAGTCCTTGCCCGCCCGAGAACGACCCTGTACGCCCGAGCGCGACCCCGCCAACCCGAAAACGACCTCATCAGCCTGAGCACGACCCCACACTCCAAACCCGAATACCTCAAAGTCCCGCCCTCCCGTGTGACACGATCAGCCGAGGCGGAGGCGACCAAAAGTGTCCAAGTTCGGGATAAAGGCCGCTCACCGAGCAGGTGCGGGGCAGTGCAGAAGGGACGCGCAGGCCGTTCGCCGATGGGAGCGGGACTCAGCCGATCCGCCAACGCTGCTTGAGGTCGTCCACATACAGGCGCATCTCATCAACCATCCCGGTGCCGACGTTGGGCGCCGCCGAGGTGTCGGGTGTGGTGGCGCACAGCCACTGGATCTGCAACCCATCACTGAGGGCCACCACCGAGCGCGCGATCAACTGCGACGGTGCCTCGGGACGCACCAGTCCAGCCGCCTTACCCCGCTCCAGGCTCTCCTCTATCTGCTCTATCGACTCCGCCAGGTGAGTGGCGAGCCAGGCGTGTGCGGGGTGCTCGGCCGCCAGAACCGCCGGTGTTGTAGCCGTGTAGATGGCCACCAGTTCCCGGTGGCGGGTGTTGTGCTCGACCAGGGAGGTGAATGCGTCCAACAGTCGCCAGGGATCGTCCTTGAGCTCGTCGTCACCCAGAAGATTAGCCCGATCCTCGCGATCGCGCCGCTCCAGCACCTGGGCGAACAGTGCCTCCTTGGAGGCGAAGTGGTGCAACAGCCCGGCCTTGGAGATTTCGGCGGCGGCGGCGATGTCCGCGAGCGAAGTGCCCGCATAGCCATGGGCCCCGAACAGGGCGACGGCCTCGTTGAGGATGCGTTCGCGCTTGTCCTCACTGCCAGCCGGTGGGCGCCCGGGAGCGCGCCAACGCCCGCTTGCGGAGGTGGGAGCGTTGGCCGCGGGCGGAACGGCGGAGTGAGGAGCCGGAGTGACAGACATGGCCTTATTCTGGCATTGGTGGGCGATCGTTCCGGGCGCCGTGTTGCGGCGCCCGGAACGGCCGGTTCAGATTCCCGGCGCCGTCGTCCTGCCGGGCACCCGGAACCGCCGGGTCAGACTCCCGGGCTCGCCGCCGAAGGCGCCCGCGCCTCGCCCCGGGCCGTGAGCGCCAGGCCTGCCAGCACTCCCTCGGGGCTGACGTCGACGACGACCTCCTGGCCGTCGAGCACCTCGCCGGCCAGCAGCATCTTGGCCAGCCGGTCGCCGATCTCGCGCTGCACCAGGCGGCGCAGTGGCCGGGCTCCGAAGGAGGGGTCGTAGCCCTCATCGGCGAGCCACTGCCGGGCGGCATCGGTGACCGTGAGCGTGAGCCGACGGCCTTCCAAGCGCTCGGACATCCGGACCAGCTGAATATCCACAATGCGGCCGAGTTCCTCCTTGGTGAGCGCGTCGAAGATCAGCGTGTCGTCCAGCCGGTTGAGGAACTCCGGCTTGAAGGCGCCGCGCACCGCGGTCATCACCGACTCGCGCTTCTCATCCGGGGACAGCAGCGGGTCGATGAGGAACTGGCTGCCCAGGTTGGAGGTGAGCACGAGGATGGTGTTGCGGAAATCGACGGTACGGCCCTGACCGTCGGTGAGGCGGCCGTCGTCGAGCACCTGCAG
Organism: Actinomyces sp.; assembly: GCF_030530635.1. Taxonomy (GTDB): domain Bacteria; phylum Actinomycetota; class Actinomycetes; order Actinomycetales; family Actinomycetaceae; genus Actinomyces. Next base: position 241 of record NZ_JAUMUL010000083.1, on the reverse strand, counting down.
CAGGATGTCGAAGACCTCGGGGTGGGCCTTCTCCACCTCATCCAGCAGCACCACCGAGTAGGGCCGCCGACGCACGGCCTCGGTGAGCTGTCCGCCCTCCTCGTAGCCGACGTACCCCGGAGGTGCACCGACCAGCCGGGCCACCGAGTGCTTCTCGGAGTACTCGGACATGTCGATGCGCACAATGGCGCGCTCGTCGTCGAACAGGAAGTCCGCCAGGGCCTTGGCCAGCTCGGTCTTG